>NZ_JBNJOI010000012.1:0-126003 GCF_050113675.1 Vibrio sp. TRT 21S02 | reverse complement strand
GCTCGGGAGGATTCGAACCTCCGACCGCCTGGTTCGTAGCCAGGTACTCTATCCAGCTGAGCTACGAGCGCGCTATGCTTTTGTTTCAAAAGCGATTGCAAGAATGGCGGTGAGGGAGGGATTCGAACCCTCGATGCGGCTACAAACCGCATACTCCCTTAGCAGGGGAGCGCCTTCAGCCTCTCGGCCACCTCACCGTCTTGCGGAGGCACATATTACGATTTACCAAAAATATGTCAAACATTTTCTTGGCAAAAATCGGAAAAAAAACGCCAACCGTTGGCTATTTAATCAAAGCGATGCGAAATCACTCTTTTCACAATTAATATGCCGAATAAACAAAGAAAAAAGGCTGACACGAAGTCAGCCTTTTTCTGTAATTAGTAGTTGCCAGAAGCAGTGTTACCATTACCTTTTTCTGCTTGAATGCGCATGTAGATCTCTTCACGGTGAACAGATACTTCTTTCGGAGCATTAACGCCGATACGAACTTGGTTACCTTTAACACCAAGTACCGTTACTGTAACTTCATCACCAATCATTAGGGTTTCGCCAACACGGCGAGTCAAAATTAGCATTCTTTTGCTCCTTGAGTAATCTCTGATTTATCTTGCTACGAAGCTATTATCCAACAAAAGTTATATTTTCGTAAACTCAATTGTTGCGGGAGTCTAACCTAAAAACGCATGTTTTTGTTGATAATCTTCTACTTCATTAGATGTTATATAAGCATCGTGAAGAATATTGGCCGCTTTATCGACGCATTCAGGCAACAAGGCGAACATCAATGACTGTTTTTTCTGAGCAACATGACCTATTTGGATCCCCTGCTCTTCTAATAACTCACATGAACGCTCTACCAATTCTTCAGCTCGCAAACCAACAACAGTTAGCAAACTTAAAGGCTCACTATTACGGATTTTATCGCTGAAAACCAGAGCCAATTTGGCACAAGCATCTTGTTTTATAATAATGCCTGTCCATTCTGGATGTTCGATCACATTCCATATGCGTATACCTAACAACTGGCATTGTTTTTTCACATTAGACAGGTGGTCTGAACTGACCTTAATAAGGCTCATATCACGTTGAATCGCCAAACCACACACAGCGCGCTGGCATTGCTCTCCTGTCACTAAGCTACCTGCATTGCTATCAAATGTAGATAGAACTCGCAATGGCACTTTGTTTTGCCAAGCAAATTGGACTGAAGGCAAATGCAATACTTTAGCCCCTTTACGTGCCATTTCTTCCATAGAAGGGAAGTCGATGACATCAAGTTTCGCCGCATTTTCGACGACTCGAGGATCACAACTGTATACGCCATCGACATCAGTAAAGATCTGGCATTCCTTTGCGCCTAATGCACCCGCTAACGTCACTGCACTAGTATCGGAACCACCACGGCCAAGTGTGGTGATGTCCCCTTTTTCATTGATCCCTTGAAAACCTGCGACTATCACTATCTGATCTAACGCTAATAATTCATCAATTATCGAGGTATCAATATGTTTAATCGTCGCGTCATTGTGTTGATTGTCCGTCACAATATTCGCTTGTGCTCCGGTAAGTGAGCGCGCAGCATGACCCAATTTATTGAGCGTCATTGCGAGTAGTGCCATCGACACTTGCTCACCAGCAGAGAGCAAAACATCAAGTTCTCGAGCCGTTGGAACACTATCTATTTGCTTAGCGAGCTCCATGAGTCGATTTGTTTCGCCTGACATAGCAGACACCACAACGACAACTTGATTGCCATCATTTTTCGCCTTAATGATGTGTTTAGCGACCTGATGGATCCTTTCAATTGAACCCACAGAGGTTCCGCCAAACTTTTGCACGATAAGGGGCTTTTTCACCAGTCTTCACCTTCCCAAGACCAAAGTCTCATTCGAACCACCCATATTACGTTGGTTACGATTATATACGTGGCCGTTACAACAAAAACCAAGCTGCCTAAATGACCTGGTTAAAATACGGTCAAATAAACCACTTGGTTACCATAAAAAAATACGCCCAATCAAAGAATAATGATTGAGCGTAAGTCGTTTTGAATTAATTACAGGCGTTCTTCTAGCCAAGGCTGTACTGATTGAATCGCTTCAGGCAGCGCAGCAACATCTGTACCACCAGCTTGTGCCATATCTGGACGGCCACCGCCTTTGCCACCGACTTGTTCAGCAACCATCTTAACAAGGTCACCCGCTTTAACTTTGCTGATCAGATCTTTGGTAACACCAGCAATCAGGCCAATCTTGCCATCATTGACGTTTGCCAACATAACAACACCGCTGCCCATTTGATTCTTGATGTCATCAACCATAGTGCGTAGATTTTTACTATCGGCACCTTCCATACCAGCGATTAGCACTTTAACACCGTTAATTTCCTGAGCTTTACCCATGATGTTTGCACTTTCTGCAGCAGCCATCTTGTCTTTCAGTTTCTGGATTTCCTTCTCAAGAGATTTCGCTTTCTGTGCAGATTCAGCCAGTTTCTCTTCGTACTTAGCCGCTTGAGCTTCGATTGCGTCTAGCGCTCCTTCACCCGTTACTGCTTCAATACGGCGGATACCTGCCGCGATACCACCTTCAGAAGAGATCTTAAATAGACCGATGTTACCGGTGCTTGATGCGTGGATACCACCACAAAGCTCAGTCGAGAAATCGCCCATAGACAGTACGCGAACTTCGTCGTCGTACTTCTCACCGAACAGCGCCATTGCGCCTTTCTTCTTCGCAGACTCAATGTCCATCACGTTGGTTTCAATCACGTGGTTACGACGAATTTGTGCGTTGACTAGGCGCTCAACTTCTTTCAGTTCCGCTGCGGTTACCGCTTCTAGGTGTGAGAAGTCGAAACGTAGGCTGTCAGCCTTCACTAGTGAGCCTTTCTGCGTTACATGCTCACCAAGAACTTGGCGCAGTGCTGCGTGTAACAAGTGCGTTGCTGAGTGGTTTAGAGAGATAGCTGCGCGACGCTCTGCGTCAACGATAGTTGCTACTTCGTCACCTTTCGCTAGCACGCCTTCCACCATTACACCGTGGTGTGCGATTGCGTTGCCTAGTTTCTGAGTATCTTCAACACGGAATACACCAGACTCAGTGCGGATTTCACCAGCGTCACCACATTGGCCGCCTGACTCAGCGTAGAATGGAGTCTCACCAAGTACGATGATTGCTTTGTCGCCTGCAGATAGTGAATCGACTTCATTACCTTCAACGAACATCGCTGCTACCGAGCTAGAGCCTTTTGTGCCTGTGTAACCACAGAATTCTGTTTGCGTATCAACTTTGATTGCTGCGTTGTAGTCAGTACCGAAGTTACCAGCTTCACGCGCACGTTGACGCTGCTCTTCCATCGCTCTCTCGAAACCTTCTTCGTCGATTGCGAACTCACGCTCACGTGCAACGTCGTTAGTTAAGTCAGCTGGGAAGCCGTAAGTATCGTAAAGTTTGAATACGGTTTCGCCGTCTAACACTTTACCGTCTAGGTTATCTAGTGCTTCGTTTAGAATAGCCATACCACGCTCAAGTGTACGACCGAAGTTTTCTTCTTCAATACGCAGTACTTTTTCAACCACTGCTTGTTGACGCTTCAGCTCTTCGCCAGCCGTACCCATGATATCTGCTAGTACACCTACCAGTTTGTGGAAGAATGCCCCTTCTGCACCCAACTTGTTACCGTGACGAACTGCACGACGGATGATACGACGTAGAACGTAGCCACGACCTTCGTTTGAAGGCATAACGCCATCAACGATCAGGAATGAACATGAGCGGATGTGGTCAGCGATAACGCGTAACGATTGGTTTGATAGATCTTCGTAACCGATCACTTCAGCGGCGGCTTTGATCAGAGTTTGGAATACATCGATTTCGTAGTTTGAGTGAACGCCTTGCATGATTGCAGAGATACGCTCGATACCCATCCCCGTATCTACCGATGGTTTTGGTAGCGGTTCCATAGTGCCGTCTGCGTGACGGTTGAACTGCATGAATACGTTGTTCCAGATCTCGATGAAACGGTCACCATCTTCTTCAGGTGTGCCAGGACGGCCACCCCAGATGTGCTCACCGTGATCGTAGAAGATTTCAGTACATGGACCACAAGGACCCGTGTCACCCATTTGCCAGAAGTTATCTGACTCGTATGGTTTACCACCTTTCTTGTCGCCGATGCGAATAATGCGGTCTGCTGGAACGCCGACTTTCTTGTTCCAGATATCGAATGCTTCATCGTCCGTTTCATAAATTGTTACGAGTAGACGCTCTGCAGGCAGTTTAAGCGTTTCAGTCAGGAATTCCCAAGCAAACGCAATCGCATCTTCTTTGAAATAGTCGCCAAAGCTAAAGTTACCAAGCATTTCAAAGAAAGTATGGTGACGAGCCGTGAAACCAACGTTTTCTAGGTCATTGTGCTTACCACCCGCACGTACACAGCGTTGAGCCGTAGTTGCTCGTGTGTAAGCGCGTTTTTCTAAACCTAAGAAACAATCTTTAAATTGGTTCATACCTGCATTTGTGAATAGCAGGGTTGGGTCGTTATGCGGTACTAACGATGAACTTTCTACGATTTGGTGTCCTTTGCTCTCAAAGAACTTGAGGAACGCGTTACGAACCTCATCAGTGCTCATGTACATGCAGCTCTTCCTGAAAATAGTCGAGTTAGAATTTTGCCGTATTGTAGATCAAGGTATCAGCTACGACTAGCTTTCTTGTGGAAAAGAGCACAGTATGGATAGTTTTCGCGACATATTGTTAACCAATTACTTGAAATAAGTCGACATATGCTGCTACGGGAAAGTAAGACTAGTTGGTGTACGGGAAACTAGTCATAAGCTTGGATATAGAAGAAGATAAGTAAAGAGTAAGGATTTGTGGATTTTAGCTTAACGCTTCCCAAATCCCTAATCTCGACTAATTGATCGGTTGTAATGTGGTATTTTTCTGAGAAAGAGTGTTCAACTCTTTTAACCATACTTCATAACCTAATTTGTTCAAATGTAAGCCGTCATAAGAATATTCATCAATCAACTTATTATCATTAGATAAAGATTTATTAAGATCAACCAATATAATATTTCTCTTGTTAGAAAGAAGCTCAATCTCTTGGTTTAACAACGAAATATCTGAATTACGACGAGAAACACCATCTGTATATAGAACTTTATACAAATAAACATTAATACTTTTCTCTTGGAACAAGTGAATAATGCTGTCAATATTTACTATTATATCTTTGATAGAAGTATTTCTACCTAAATCATTTGTACCTATCATTAAATGTACCGCATTCGAGCCACTAAAGTGATATTTATTGACTCTGTTTAATAATAGTTTGCTGGTATCTCCAGAAATCCCCCAATTGACACTATCAAAGGTAAGGCTTTCTGTATGTCCTCTTAGACCAGCAGTAATACTATCTCCTAGCAAAATAGTTTTATGACTAGCATCCTGATTCCTAAATTTATCGTCCCACCTTTGATAAAAATCAGATGCCTGAAAAGAGTGATACTTCACTCTCCTCAACTCACCATTGATAAAGTGAAAGTTTAAAAGGTACAAAGCACTTGTACAGATAATAACTAAAAGAAATTTCTTCATTTTAAACTTGTTAGATTTATTGAACCAAACTGCTCATATAACCACTGTGAACCATATACTGAAAGATGATCATCATCTGAATATAATAGCTTACCTTCGTAGCTCAATTGGTTAATATTCTTAATATGTTCAAATGGGTCAACAAAAATAACTTTATTTTCTTCTGCTACCGCTTTGACTTTATCGTTATACAACGGGTATTTAGATGATATCTCAATCGATTCATCACAACTAAAACCAAGACGATTGCAATTATAAACCTTAGAAGGTTGTGACTTCCAAAGTGGTGGTTGACCTAATACTACAACTTTTTGAGTCACAGTCTTCGCTTCACGAATCAGCTGTGCTAAATCTTCGGCTGTTTTCTCATTGAACCCATCCCAGCGATACGCAATCACTATAATATCAGCATCTTGTTTAGCTTTATTATACGCATCACGTACAGCCGTACATTTTGAAGAATTATCATCAATCGCACACCCTCCTGATGCATAAAGAGATAGTGCTAGATCATTATCTTTTGCTAGCTGATCAACAAAACCATAATAGTGTTCAGCATGACTGTTTCCATACAAAACCAATTTCTTATCTGAGGCTGAATTACCACCTTTACAACCTAAATTGACTAAACTAGGACACATGTCTTTATCAATATGGTTGAATTGATATTTAGCAAGAGCTGAATTTGTATCTAGTCGGCTAGGCATACCTTGGGTTTGAAATAACGTCAATGCAAAGATACCTAATAAAAATGATGGTACCAAAAAGTAATATATACCAACCTTTTTCTTAGGAACTTCAAGTTGTCGTAATGGCTTTTCGATAAGTTTATACGAAAAGACACTCATCGAGACTGTTAAAATAAATGCTACAACTTGTAGGTTAATAGGTAAATGACCATGTTTTATTTCAGGACTAAATATATAGCGAATAAATGCGAGTATTGGCCAATGGAACAAATATAAAGAAAAAGAAATCAATCCAATGGAAACGAGTATCTTATTAGATAACAGTTTATTTACATAAGTTCCTTGAGAAAGAATAATAATAACTATTGGAACACAAGCTAGTAATGCAATAAACCCAGGAAAAGTATCATATTTATCGACCAAGAATAGCAATATAAATGATGAAATTAATGCAAGTCCACTAATCAATTCACTTTTTAATGGTTTTATTTTTTCGTCTACAACAGCGATAGCAGCAATAGAGCCGACCAGCATTTCCCCCATTCGAGTGATAATTAAGTAGTAACTAATTTTAGAATACTCAGGCTGTAGTGACATATATTGCGCTAGAGAAAAGCTAGCGATCATCATCACAGACAGCAATAGGATTAAGTGTTGTTTCCCAAAACGCCAGATCAGGAACAGAATAATAGGGAATAAGAAGTAGTATTGCTCTTCTACAGCTAAAGACCAAGTATGAAGTAATGGCCACTCCCCGGAGTCACCAGAGAAATAGTCGCCAGTTCTGAGCGCATACTGCATGTTAGAGCTAAAAGCGAGAATACTTATAACTGAAATGCCAAGTTTATAATGCTCATATGGCAAAAGAATGAAATGGCCAGCAATCAAAGTTAGAATTAATACCGTAAACAATGCTGGTAAAATTCGCTTTGCTCTTCGTACATAAAAGTTAGCATAGCTGAATTGATTCTGCTTTTTCTGCTTATAGATAATGCTCGTGATTAAAAAACCAGAAATAACAAAGAAGAAATCAACACCTAAAAAGCCACCTGGAACATAGGATGCGTCAATGTGGAATAATATAACGGCAAGGACGGAAATTGCTCTGAGACCATCTATATCTGGCCTGTATTTGATCAATGACATATATAACTTAAAACTTGATAACGGTAGAAATTGCGGTGGACAATTTTACAGCGAAAGATCCCAAAGCTTAAGCTCACGCATGCGCTAAAAATGAGACAGACGGGTACTTATCATTAACTCTCTGAGTTTAAAAATATGATTCAAAGTTAACTTACTGAACTCACTCAGATTTAGCGTGAAGCGCATATTCGATTTGCTCAAATGTATAGCCTCGATATTGCAAAAAACGCACTTGTTTAGCGTACTCTTTTTGATCTTTGGCTCTTATTCCTTTGAATTTCTTCTCTGCAACTAACTTTGCACACTCAAACCAGTCCTGTGACTCCTCTTGCATCGCTTTATCAATCAAATGGTCAGCAACACGTTTTTGATTCAATTCTTGACGGATCCTTCTTTCACCATGCCCTTTGTAGACATGTTGGCGAATTTGGCTTTTAGCGTAACGTAGATCATCTAAATAGTTGTGGTCGAGGCAGAAGTTAACAGCCTCCTCGATCGCTTCTTGCTCATAGCCTTTTAAAATCAGCTTCTGATACAGTTCATATTCACCATGATCACGGCGGCTAAGTAACTGCATTGCGGCTTCTTTACTCGATAGCGTCGGGGGTTTACGTTGGAACATAATCTCGATGGTAGGTAGGATAGATATAACAAAGCCCCGCAAGTGCAGGGCTTTGAAAAGAGAGGATTCAGCTTATAGCTCTTCTTGCTCTGGCATTTGGCCTAGTTCCGCATCATCCGGCTGGATTTCTGCTGGTGAAAGCAACATTTCACGCAGTTTAGCATCAATAGCTTTTGCAGCCTCAGTATTTTCACGTAAGAACTTACCTGCGTTTGCTTTACCTTGGCCAATCTTGTCACCATTGTAGCTGTACCAAGCACCCGCTTTTTCGATTAGCTTGTGCTTAACACCTAGGTCAATCAATTCACCTTCGCGGTTGAAGCCTTGACCATATAGAATTTGTGTTTCAGCTTGTTTAAATGGTGCAGCAATCTTGTTCTTCACAACCTTGATGCGAGTTTCGTTACCAACAACTTCATCGCCTTCTTTGATTGAACCTGTACGGCGAATATCAAGACGAACTGACGCGTAGAACTTAAGTGCGTTACCACCAGTGGTTGTTTCTGGGTTACCGAACATCACACCAATTTTCATACGGATTTGGTTGATGAAGATACACATACAGTTAGATTGCTTTAGGTTACCCGTTAACTTACGCATTGCTTGAGAAAGCATACGAGCCTGAAGACCCATGTGGCTATCACCCATTTCGCCTTCAATTTCCGCTTTAGGTGTTAAAGCAGCTACTGAATCGACAACCATAACGTCGATAGCACCAGAGCGAGCCAGTGCGTCACAGATCTCTAGCGCCTGCTCACCTGTATCTGGCTGAGAAACCAATAACGCATCAATATCAACACCAAGTTTCTTCGCATATACAGGATCTAACGCATGCTCAGCATCGATAAACGCACAAGTTTTACCTTGCTTTTGCGCTGCAGCAATACATTCAAGTGTTAATGTTGTTTTACCTGATGATTCTGGACCGTAGATCTCTACGATACGGCCCATCGGCAGGCCACCAGCACCAAGAGCAATATCAAGAGAAAGTGAACCAGTAGAAATCGTTTCTACGTCCATTGCGCGGTTGTCACCAAGGCGCATAATTGAGCCTTTACCGAATTGTTTTTCAATTTGACCTAGCGCAGCGGCGAGCGCTTTCTGTTTGTTCTCGTCCATTACTTTCTCCAAATATCTCATCAAGTTACTGATGATATTTAAGTTCTTTTCTGAATCAGGGCGCAGCCCGCCCAATCAATAAAAGCCATTATACTGTTGATTCATACAGTGTCTATAGTTAAGTATATTTTTTTTATGATCTAACTATATCAATTTGATTTATAAATATTTTTATTTCATCAAAGTAAATTCAACGTCGGCGAGTCAGCTCGTTATACAGTACTTCTTGCGCTACGTGTACTGCCTGTTTCCTCACTTGCGCTCGGTCACCTTCAAAGTGATATAGAGCGGAGTGCTGCCAACCACAATCATCAGCCCAAGCGAACCAAACCGTTCCTACAGGTTTATCGATTGAGCCACCTCCGGGCCCTGCAACCCCACTTATAGAAACACCAATATTCGCATTAGAATGAGAAACAGCGCCACGGACCATTTCAAGGACGGTTTCTTCACTCACCGCGCCATACTCTTGAAGCGTTTCAGCTTTCACCCCTAACATTTCCATTTTGGCTTCGTTACTGTAGGTGATAAATGCTCGATCAAACCACGCTGAACTGCCTGCTATATCTGTTATTGCAGTAGACACACCACCGCCTGTACACGATTCAGCAGTTGTTAAAACCAGACGTTGTTCACTAAGAAGCTTTCCAAGCTGTTTGGATAAATTTTGCTGTGATTCCATGTCTAAAAACCTCATTGCGACTTTTCGCTTATTCGCTATTCACGTATCCTAAGCCGCAATAGAAATAAACGAAAGACTTTGCCCGTGAAAGCGTTACCTGAAAAAGAAAAGCAAAAACATACTCCAATGATGCAACAATATCTCAAGCTCAAAGCTGAAAATCCGGATATTTTGTTGTTCTATCGCATGGGCGACTTCTACGAGCTTTTTTACGACGATGCCAAACGAGCCTCTCAGCTGTTGGATATTTCGTTAACTAAACGCGGTGCATCAGCTGGCGAACCTATTCCAATGGCGGGCGTGCCGTTTCATGCCGTTGAGGGTTACTTAGCGAAATTGGTACAGCTTGGTGAGTCGGTGGCTATTTGTGAGCAAATTGGCGATCCTGCGACCAGCAAAGGCCCTGTTGAACGTAAAGTCGTACGGATTGTGACTCCGGGAACAGTAACGGACGAAGCATTACTATCTGAGCGTATCGATAACCTGATCGCCGCCATTTATTACCACAATGGTAAGTTTGGTTATGCTACCCTTGATGTAACTTCTGGTCGTTTCCAATTAATGGAGCCAGAAACAGAAGAAGCCATGGCAGCAGAACTTCAGCGAACCTCCCCACGTGAACTGTTATTCCCTGAAGATTTTGAACCCGTTCATCTGATGTCTTCACGCAACGGCAATCGCCGCCGCCCTGTCTGGGAATTCGAACTTGATACCGCTAAACAGCAACTGAACCAACAATTTGGTACCCGTGATCTCATTGGGTTTGGTGTTGAGAATGCAAAGCTAGGCCTGTGTGCCGCTGGTTGTTTGATTCAATATGTAAAAGATACCCAACGCACAGCTTTGCCTCACATACGTGCTCTAACCTTTGATCGCCAAGATCATTCAGTCATTTTGGATGCCGCTACACGACGCAATCTAGAGATCACACAAAACCTTGCTGGCGGCACTGACAATACGTTAGCCGAAGTCATTGATCATACTGCAACACCAATGGGCAGTCGCATGCTTAAGCGTTGGTTGCACCAGCCTATGCGCGATATCGACACGCTCAATCATCGCCTTGATGCCATCAGTGAACTGAAAGAACTCAGTTTGTTCGCTGATCTTCATCCGGTATTGAAACAAGTAGGCGATGTTGAACGTATTCTCGCCAGACTGGCTCTACGCAGTGCCCGCCCTCGTGATATGGCTCGTCTGCGCTTTGCCATGCAACAGCTCCCAGAACTAGCCCAAATAATGGGCGAGCTTTCTCATCCTTACCTTGGAAAGCTGGCTCAGTATGCGGCACCAATGGACGAGGTTTGCGATTTACTTGAACGCGCAATTAAAGATAACCCTCCCGTGGTGATCCGCGATGGCGGTGTGATTGCCGAAGGTTACAATGCCGAACTCGATGAGTGGCGTAAGCTAGCTGACGGTGCCACTGAGTATCTAGAAAAGCTTGAGGCTGATGAACGTGACCGCCACGGTATTGATACGCTCAAAGTGGGTTATAACAATGTGCATGGTTTCTTTATTCAAGTCAGCCGAGGGCAAAGTCATTTAGTGCCACCACATTATGTGCGCCGTCAAACGCTAAAGAATGCCGAGCGTTACATTATTCCTGAGCTAAAAGAGCATGAAGATAAGGTGTTGAACTCAAAATCCAAAGCGCTTGCTCTGGAAAAACAGCTTTGGGAACAACTGTTTGATCTGCTCATGCCGCACTTGGAACAGATGCAAAATCTTGCATCGGCATTATCTCAAATCGATGTATTGCAAAACCTAGCTGAGCGAGCAGATTCTCTCGATTATTGCCGTCCGGTTCTCACTAAAGAGGCTGGGATCCACATTCAAGGTGGGCGCCACCCTGTCGTTGAACAAGTGATGAATGAGCCGTTTATCGCTAACCCTATTGAGTTGAACCCACAGCGAAAGATGTTGATCATTACTGGTCCTAATATGGGTGGTAAGTCTACGTACATGCGTCAGACTGCCCTCATTGCGCTGATGGCTCATATTGGTGCTTATGTACCTGCGGAGTCTGCACAAATCGGTTCTATTGATCGTATTTTTACCCGTATTGGTGCATCCGACGATCTCGCATCTGGCCGTTCAACTTTTATGGTCGAAATGACAGAAACCGCGAACATTTTGCATAATGCAACGGCAAACAGTTTAGTGTTAATGGATGAAATTGGACGCGGAACCAGTACCTACGATGGTCTATCTCTTGCTTGGGCAAGTGCCGAATGGCTGGCTAAAGAGCTCGGTTCAATGACGCTCTTTGCCACACACTATTTTGAACTCACAGAGCTACCAAACCAAATCCCACATTTAGCGAATGTTCATTTAGATGCCGTTGAACATGGCGATAGCATTGCGTTTATGCATGCCGTTCAAGAAGGTGCCGCGAGTAAATCTTATGGCCTTGCTGTTGCAGCCCTTGCTGGTGTGCCTAAAACAGTGATCAAACAGGCACGAGTCAAGCTCACTCAGCTAGAGCAACTGAGCCAATCAGGAGAGACAGGACTACCAAGTACAGCTGTTGACATAGCAAACCAGCTCAGCCTCATCCCTGAACCCAGTGAAGCTGAAGAAGCGCTGGCCAATATAGACCCAGACGATCTCACGCCTCGTCAAGCGCTGGAAGAACTGTATCGTTTGAAAAAGCTTCTCTAATAAAAAACGGCAGCCAATCGGCTGCCGTTTTTTTATGCGATTTAGAGCTTTCTTCTCAAGAGCATAATAGCAATTGTGAGGAAGACGATACTCGGCATCACTGCACCAAATGCCGGAGGAATGTTGTACACCAAACTCAATGGGCCAAAGAACTCGCTGGAAATATAGAAGGTGAAACCGGCTATCACACCAGACAAGATCCTTGCCCCCATCGTCACACTGCGCAATGGACCAAAGATAAACGACAATGCCATCAACATCATCACAGCAATGGAAAACGGCTGAGTGACTTTGCGCCAAAATGCCAGTTCATAACGTGATGAGTCTTGTTCAGAGTCTTCAAGGTATGTGACGTAGTCATACAAACCACTTAGCGACAGTTCTTCTGGTTTCACTGTTACAATCGCCAACTTGTCTGGCGCTAGTGAAGTTGTCCAGCGATACTCCGGCATATTGTGTTTGGCTATCTCGATATCATCACGCATGTCCGTTACTTGAACATTACGCATGATCCATTCGTTATCACCTAAATAATCGACTTTTTCTGCATGAATCACTGACTCGAGCTTTTTCTCTTCATCAAAGCGCCACATATTCAGTCGATACAACTTATCGTCTTCAATTTTTCCGATAAAAACAAAATCATTAGCATCGCGCGCCCAAACGCCAGCTCTAACAGACATGATGGCGCCACCTGAAGTAGAAAAGGCACGCATATCCCTTGCCATTTTCTGCGCTTGCGGCGCCCCCCACTGGCCTAATAAGGTCACAATAATCATCAGTGGCACGGCCGTTTTCAATACAGATAGACCAATGTCCAACTTGGAGAAACCAGCCGCTTGCATGACAACCAATTCAGAGCTCGATGCCAACATTCCGAGACCAATCAAAGCACCAAGCAACGCTGCCATTGGGAAGAACATCTCAATATCTCGAGGAACACTGAGCAAGACGAAAAATAGCGCTTGTAGCAAATCGTAAGTGCCTTGTCCGACTTTACGAAGTTGCTCCACATACTTGATGATGGCAGAAAGACCAACAAACGTCGCCAACACTAAAGAGGTTGTTGCGATAATGGTTCTGCCAATATACAAATCGAGAATTTTAAACACGTCTTAGGCCGCCTTTTTCTTTCTAAATTGTTCTTTAAGACGTCGGACTGCTACGCTGTCCATCGAGTTTGCGATAATTGCAGTCAAAAGCAATGCGGCATTGATGGGCCACATACCAATTGCTGCTGGAATTCCGCCATCTTCTATGGCTGATTTGGTTGCACTTATCGCGAGGAAATACGCTAGATAAATCAAAATAGCGGGGCCCATTTTGGCAAAACGTCCTTGACGTGGGTTTACCGCTGAAAGCGGAACCACCAACATGGTTAATAATGGAATACACACAACCAGTGAAATACGCCATTGGAGCTCAGCTTGCGCCCTAGGATCTGAATTACCAAATAGTGTTGTAGTCGGTAAGGCTTCCCAATCACGACCTTTTTGTTTTACTTCACGTTGGCCGATAAGACCTTCGTATTCATCAAAATCAGTCACCATGTAGTTAACACTTGTAGGAACGCCTTCCCAACGCGTGCCATCATACAAAGTGATCACTTGTCGGCCATCACTGGTTTCTTTTACATCACCAGAAGTGGCATACATGACGCTTGGTAAAATCGAGTCTCTCGGACGCATCTGAGCAATAAACACGTTTTGTAACTTTTTATCTCGGATATCATCAATAAAGACAACCGATGTACCGTCTGGCGTACCCTGAAAATGGCCTTTTTTCAGTAAATCGACACTATTTTCAGCTTCAACTTGCTCTTCCAATTGGATAATTCGATCCTGACTCCATGGAGAAAGGAAAAAAGAGTTGTATGCCGCCAGCACACCAGTAATCACTGCAAGGTATAACGCCGCACGAATTAGGAACTTATTTCCTATCCCTGTTGCATTCATTACCGTAATTTCACTTTCTGCGTACAAGCGTCCGAAGGTCAATAAAATGCCGAGGAATATACTCAGTGGCAGCATCAGTAGCCCCATTGAAGGCATGCTGAGTGCAACATAATTCATGACCAGACTGGCAGGGATTTCACCATCCGAAGCATCCGCTAAAACTCGGATCAATTTTTGACTCACAAACACTAAAAAAAGCACAAAAAAGATCGCAAGTTGGCTTTTGAGTGTTTCGCGGATCAAATATCTAACAATAATCACGCTGAAATTACCTATACAAAACTTGTTTTTTTAACTGAATCACTATAATTTCCCGTTGAACCTATTATTTTTAAATTTTTTGGCTAAGTGTTAGCGTACTTATTTAATGGTAATTCGGAGTTAGGATTCTGTAAGTAAGTTCCCCATTATCTAACATTTAGTTCTATTTGTCTTCAGGATGTAGGAGTACGCATGGAGTTCAGTGTAAAAAGTGGTAGCCCTGAGAAACAGCGCAGCGCTTGTATTGTCGTGGGTGTATTTGAACCACGTCGCCTTTCTCCAGTAGCCGAGCAGCTCGATAAGATCAGCGATGGCTACATTAGTTCACTACTTCGCCGTGGTGATCTGGAAGGTAAACCGGGGCAGATGCTACTGCTTCATCAAGTACCAGGTGTGCTGTCAGAGCGCGTTTTACTCGTTGGTTGTGGTAAAGAACGTGAACTGGGCGAACGCCAGTACAAAGAAATCATTCAAAAAACCATCAACACACTTAACGAAACAGGTTCAATGGAAGCGGTTTGCTTCCTAACTGAGCTACACGTTAAAGGTCGCGATACTTATTGGAAAGTTCGCCAAGCTGTTGAAGCGACAAAAGATGGTTTATATACATTCGATCAATTCAAGAGTGTAAAACCAGAAACACGTCGCCCACTGCGTAAATTGGTATTCAACGTACCAACACGTCGTGAGCTTAACCTTGGTGAAAAAGCAATTGCACATGGTTTAGCCGTTGCTTCTGGTGTGCGAGCATCGAAAGATCTTGGCAACATGCCACCAAACATTGCGAACCCAGCTTACCTTGCCTCTCAAGCTCGTCGCCTTGCTGACGATTACGAAACGGTAACCACCAAGATCATTGGTGAGCAAGAGATGGAAAAACTGGGCATGACATCTTATCTAGCAGTAGGTCGTGGTTCGAAAAACGAATCAATGATGTCAATCATGGAGTACAAGGGCAACCCAGATCCAGAAGCAAAACCAATCGTGTTAGTGGGTAAAGGTCTAACATTCGATTCAGGCGGTATTTCACTAAAACCAGGCGAAGGCATGGATGAGATGAAGTACGACATGTGTGGTGCAGCATCGGTATTCGGTACCATGAAAGCGCTAGCGAAGCTAAACCTACCAATCAACGTAATTGGTATTCTCGCGGGCTGTGAAAACATGCCAGGCAGCAATGCTTACCGTCCAGGTGACATCCTAACAACTATGTCAGGTCAAACGGTTGAGGTTCTCAACACCGATGCGGAAGGCCGTCTGGTACTTTGTGATGCATTGACTTACGTAGAACGTTTCGAACCAGACTGTGTTGTCGACGTAGCAACGCTAACCGGGGCTTGTGTTATCGCACTGGGACATCATATTAGTGGTGTTCTTTCTAACCACAACCCACTGTCTCATGAGCTTGTGAACGCTTCTGAGCAAGCAAGCGATCGTGCATGGCGTCTACCAATGGCGGACGAATACCATGAGCAACTGAAGAGCCCATTTGCTGATATGGCAAATATTGGTGGTCGTCCTGGCGGCACCATCACTGCGGGTTGTTTCCTATCTAAGTTTACTAAGAAGTACAACTGGGCGCACATTGATATTGCAGGTACTGCGTGGAAATCAGGCGCAGCAAAAGGCTCAACGGGCCGTCCTGTCTCAATGCTTGTCCAATTCCTGCTAAACCGCAGTGGCCAAGATACCGAGGAATAATCCTCAATAAAAAAGGGCCAAACGGCCCTTTTTTAATATACGTAAACTGCATCTATCAAGTGATGGAATCATATTATGTCAAATGCCACATTTTACATCGTAAAACCCGATTCAGCTCAGGCGAGCAAAGATGGCTTTGAGCAATACATTTTGTTTCTGTCTCAACATTTCGCCAAACAAGGCGCTAAGGTATACCTCAATTGCCAAGATAAACGCCATGCTGAACATATCGCTGAATGTTTTTGGCAGGTCAATCCGGAGCAATTTACGGCTCACAACCTTGTTGGAGAAGGCCCTAAGTACGCCACCAATATTGAAATTGGCTACGATGGTATTAAACCAACTTGGAACCGCCAATTAGTAATTAATTTGGCGGAAAATGAGACAACCTTTGCGAACAAGTTTGCCGAAGTGGTAGACTTCGTCCCTTGCGAAGAAAAAGCCAAGCAGCTCGCAAGAGAAAGGTATAAAATCTACCGCCAAGCTGGCTATCAGCTACAAACGATCGAAATCGAACACAGTTAGCGCCACAGCACGAATAACCGGTCAATCCTTATAGTTAAGGCGATCTTATTTGAGATCCCTCACTTATAAAGATTGACTTAAAACTTAACCAGAACTATCCGCAGAATACCTATAGCTATGGAAAAAACATATAACCCAACTTCAATCGAACAAGCTTTATATCAAGCTTGGGAAGAGAAAGGCTACTTCAAGCCACACGGTGACACGACTAAAGAATCATACAGCATCATGATCCCGCCACCGAACGTCACTGGTAGCCTACACATGGGCCACGCGTTCCAAGATACGATCATGGATACGCTTATCCGTTGTGAGCGCATGAAGGGTAAAAACACACTCTGGCAAGTAGGTACAGACCACGCTGGTATCGCAACTCAGATGGTTGTTGAGCGTAAGATCGCTGCAGAAGAAGGCAAAACAAAACACGATTACGGTCGTGAAGCTTTCATCGACAAAATCTGGGAATGGAAAGGCGAATCTGGCGGCACGATCACTAAGCAGCTTCGTCGTCTTGGCGCATCTGTAGACTGGGATCGTGAGCGCTTTACGATGGACGATGGTCTATCTAACGCCGTTCAAGAAGTGTTCGTGCGTCTATACGAAGACGATCTCATCTACCGCGGTAAGCGTCTAGTTAACTGGGATCCAAAGCTACACACTGCGATTTCAGATCTAGAAGTAGAGAACAAAGACACTAAAGGCAACATGTGGCACTTCCGCTACCCACTAGCAGATGGCGTTAAAACAGCGGATGGCAAAGACTACATCGTTGTTGCAACCACTCGTCCAGAGACCATGCTAGGCGATACTGGTGTTGCAGTTAACCCAGAAGATCCACGTTACAAAGATCTTATCGGTAAAGAAATCATCCTTCCTATCGTTGATCGTCGCATCCCAATCGTGGGCGATGAGCACGCAGATATGGAAAAAGGTACTGGCTGTGTGAAAATCACACCTGCGCACGACTTCAACGACTACGAAGTTGGTAAGCGCCACCAGCTACCAATGATCAACATTCTGACTTTCGACGCGAACATCCGTGACGCTTCTGAAGTATTCAACACCAACGGCGAAGCAAGCGACGCTTACAGCACTGAGCTACCAGCTAAGTACCACGGTATGGAGCGTTTTGCCGCTCGTAAAGCTATCGTTGCTGAATTCGACGAGCTAGGTCTACTTGAAGAAGTGAAAGATCACGATCTACAAGTTCCTTACGGCGACCGTGGTGGCGTGGTTATCGAACCTATGCTAACTGACCAATGGTACGTACGTACTGCGCCTCTAGCGAAAACAGCGGTTGAAGCAGTAGAAAACGGCGACATCCAATTCGTTCCTAAGCAATACGAAAACATGTACTTCTCTTGGATGCGTGATGTTCAAGACTGGTGTATCTCTCGTCAGCTATGGTGGGGTCACCGCATCCCAGCTTGGTACGACAACCAAGGCAATGTTTACGTAGGTCGTGACGAAGAAGAAGTTCGTAAGAACAACAACCTAGAGTCAGTCATTGAACTTCACCAAGACGAAGACGTACTGGACACATGGTTCTCTTCTGCACTATGGACGTTCGGTACTCAAGGTTGGCCTGAGCAAACTGACGATCTGAAAGTATTCCACCCTTCAGACGTACTAGTAACTGGTTTCGACATCATCTTCTTCTGGGTTGCGCGCATGATCATGATGACCATGCACTTCGTGAAAGACGAAAACGGCAAACCACAAGTACCATTTAAGACTGTTTACGTTACTGGTCTAATCCGTGACGAAAACGGCGACAAGATGTCTAAGTCGAAAGGTAACGTACTTGACCCAATCGACATGATCGATGGTATCGATCTAGAGTCTCTAGTAGAGAAGCGTTGTGGCAACATGATGCAGCCTCAGCTAGCGAAGAAGATCGAGAAGAACACTCGTAAGACGTTTGAAAACGGTATCGAAGCATACGGTACAGACGCACTACGTTTCACTCTTGCAGCAATGGCATCAACAGGTCGCGATATCAACTGGGATATGAAGCGCCTTGAAGGTTACCGTAACTTCTGTAACAAACTATGGAACGCAAGCCGTTACGTAATGATGAACACAGAAGAGCAAGATTGTGGCTTCCATTCTGCAAACGAACAGGGTGGTGAGATTGAATACTCACTAGCGGATAAGTGGATCGAGTCTCAGTTTGAACTTGCAGCGAAAGCGTTCAACAACCATATCGACAACTTCCGTCTAGATATGGCGTCTAACACGCTTTACGAATTCATCTGGAACCAATTCTGTGACTGGTACCTAGAGCTAACTAAACCCGTTCTATGGAAAGGTACTGAAGCGCAGCAGCGTGGTACTCGCCGTACACTAATCACGGTTCTTGAGAAGACTCTGCGTCTGGCTCACCCAGTGATTCCTTACATCACTGAAACTATCTGGCAAAGCATCAAGCCACTGGTTGAAGATGTGGAAGGCGAGACAATTATGCTTCAAGCACTGCCTCAATTCGACGAAGCAAACTTCAACCAAGAAGCGCTAGACGATATTGAATGGGTGAAAGCGTTCATTACCAGCATCCGTAACCTACGTGCTGAATACGACATCAACCCAGGTAAGCCGCTTGACGTTATGCTGAAAGCAGCAAACGCAGAAGACGCAGCGCGTCTAGAAGCAAACAAACAAGTACTGATGTCTCTAGCGAAACTAGAATCTGTACGCGTACTTGCTGCTGACGAAGAAACGCCAGCGTGTGCAACTGCATTGGTTGCTAAGTCTGAGCTTATGATCCCAATGGCGGGTCTGATCGACAAAGACGCTGAACTTGCTCGTCTAGATGGCGAAATCAAGAAAACTCACGGCGAAATCAAGCGTATCGAAGGCAAACTAGGTAATGAAGGCTTCGTAGCGAAAGCACCTGAAGCTGTTGTTGCTAAAGAGCGTGAGAAGCTTGAAGGCTACAAAGAGACACTAGCTAAGCTAGAAGAGCAAAAAGCGACAATTGCAGCGCTTTAATTCTCAAAGTCTGAATAAAAGAAAGGCAGCGAATATGCTGCCTTTTTTATAAGCACTACTCTCTAGCAGATTTAATTCGCTGTTCAGAATCCGGATGAGAGCTTAACCAACTCGGTATATCAACTGTATCCTGTTTTTGGAATAACTCGAACATTTCAGCCATTGGCTCACTTGAACCGTATAGCTGTATCATTGCCTGTTTAGCATATTCATCAGCTTCGCTCTCTGCCATCCTTGAATGACCGTTAGATATGATGAATACACCTATGCTGACAAGGTTATCGACAATTCCTGAACTTTCTCCGAATAGCATCACCACACCAACAGAGATAAGACTCGAGTGCACCAGCTTTTCCATCATATGACGATGATAAACATGACCAAGCTCATGCAAAATAATGCTATCTAGTTGTTGGTCATTTTCAGCAAGTTCAATCAACTCATCGAGCAGAACCACTTTACCACCCGGTAAAGCAAACGCATTAGCCCCCATATCAGATGAACGAAAGAGTATTTCAATCGGATACGGTAGCGCCTCTAGTTGTTGCAAATGTTGACTCACCCGCTGACGAATAACCTCTTGTTGTTTCTCAGGTAATTCACTGGGTAGCCAACGGCTCTCAAAGGCTTCTAGTACTTTATTGCCAAGAGAAACTGATATAGAGCTAGGGATCAATTTCGCGACTTTTTCACTCCCCCAAGGCAACGCATAATAATACCCACCCAATAAAACACTAATGCTAACAACCAAACCTATAAACCAAGCTATGATGCTGGATTCAAGTTTATCTGCCCTTCCAGATTTGCTGTTACGTTTTAGCCATTGACTCACTTCATCAGTACGCTCAGCAACAAACATCCAACCACTCGGGAAAATAAAACGAATAGGGAGATTACCCACTGGTACACTGATTTCCACATCTTGTTGCTGACAGCTGAATATATCGCCATTTACGTGTAGAGATAGGCAATTTGATTGGCTGACATCTAATTCAGCCTCATAGCGAATTGAGCTACGAGGTGGGAATGCTATTCCTTGGACCCGCATTAACCGATCCCAATACCTATATCGAATGCCTCAGCTACTTCATCTGTAATCGCTGATTTGACATCTGAATCTTGATCAATAGAGGTAAGGAGTGACAAATCACCAATCACTTTGGTATTTTCTGCAAAATAATTCGTTGTCCGAACCATAACCCAAGGACGAGCGATCCCTAACGAAACAATTTGCAATAAAAAATTAGAAACGACCAGCCAGACATAACTGGCGATCGTAAGGCTCGAACTGAGCTGATAATTGTTTTCTGTATTTTGATCATGATTGACACATAGTTGGCCGAAAACATAATTACGAACACAAACGGTAGTATAGGCGCTTAATACAATAGATAAGGTGATTAAAGAAACATAGACAAAAACAAATACACCGCCACCAGCTAACGAGCTAAAATCACCACCTTGCAATGCATGAAAATCGATTCCATTCAGTACAGTTCCGAACATAACAATACAAAGTAAGATAGATGAAACCACACCAAATAATAGCGCCTTCAGGTACATTTTTATGAAAAATCCATTAGTTATCTCAGCACTGAGTTTCCAATCACCGTACTGATAACTATTGGCAAACAGCTTCTGTACACCAGCAACAACCCAACCATAAAGCACAGCTAAAAGGATTAAAGAGCTCGCCCCCAAAACAACCGCAGCGATGACAGATTGTGATGCAATGGTCACGACGATAAAAAAGTAGATCATCGCCACGATCAAAGCACTTAAGCCACGCCCTAATAACGTCACATAGGCCTCTTTTACTGTTGCTGTAAATGAAAAACGGACATTCCGATAACTTGTCATCGCGGCATCAAAACGCGCATTACTCCACAGCAACCACGGCAGAGCAACATAGAAAGCGAGTAATAGCACCATACTAACCACGGGCGCAACACCATTAACCACTGACCAAATTAGTACGACGATAAGTGCGACAATACGACCTTTTAGAATTTGTATCGGCGTCGCGTGATATTCAAAGTTATCACCAGCAATGGACGTATTACCGTAAAAGTAACGCTTAGTTCGAACCTTAGCCCAAGCAGAATAAATACCGAGAGTTATGATCGAGAGAAGGATATTAACAATCCATATTCCAAAAAATTCACTACCTCGTCCATTAAACGAAACGGGGTTAACAAATGGATTCTGACTCATACTTAAGATTCCTGACGTTAGATTATTAGTAGTATTAAAGTCTTAATTTCTTACACTTTTTCTATTTCGTCTACAAATGTAACAAGAATCGTATACAAGCATAGACATAGCTCACAACTAATAGCTCAACCAAGAATCCATTGACCCCTCCAATCATATCGAAGCGTAAATCACACCACGCGATTCTGCTCTCTGCTTTCCATAAAAGCCACGATATTATCCATAAGAATATCGGTTAAACGCTGAATTGCAGAATCACTCCCCCATGCGACATGAGGGGTTAACAATAGATTAGGCAAGTCGATATTCGCCAGCAGCGGATTTGTTTCATCTGCAGGTTCTTTGCTAAAAACATCGCAACCCGCAGCCCCGATCACGCCCTGCTTTAAAGCCTTTATCAACGCCCACTCATCCACCAAGCCCCCTCGCCCGGTATTGATTAAAATGGCATGTAAAGGCATCAGGTTAAGCTCTGCTTCACCAATCAAATTTTGTGTTTGCTCATTTAGCGGACAATGCAGTGAGAGCACATCGGAAGTTTTTAATACCTGCTCAAAAGACAAGTATCCCTCACGAATTTGCGTGGCACCCTTTCGCTCAGCAAACTGCACCTTCATGCCAACAGCTTTTGCCAACTCTGCAGTGGCTAAACCTAATGTACCGGAGCCAATAATGCCCAGTGTCGATCCCGCAATATCACCGATGGAATGAGTAAAGAAGCAAAATTGTTTGTTGCGCTGCCACTCTCCATTTTGAATGTCGTTGTGATAGCCCCTTAAATTGCGTTTAAGAGAGAAGATCATCGCCAATACATGTTCTGGGACAGACTGAGTGGCATAACCTTGAACATTGGTTACGGCAATACCATTTTTTCCACAATAATCGATATCGACGTTATTAAAACCCGTTGCCGCAATCGCGATGAGCTTTAAGTCCGGTAACTGGGTCAAGATCGCTTGATCTAACACGACTTTATTGGTGATCACAATATCAGCTCTTTGAAGGCGTTCGACGACTTGTGTTGAAGACGTGAAGTCATATTCGACCCATTGATGTTGGAAAGGCAATGGCGGGATAGGAATATGAGCAGGAATAGTCGCTCTATCGAGAAAGACGACGGTTGGGGAAAGCATAGGCAGCGACATAAATTCTCCTTTCGCTGCCTAAGTGGGGTTCAGTTAAGGGCGTGGCAGCGTTTTGTAATCCGGTAATTTTCGCACAGGTTCGAAATAATCAAAGATCATCTCCTCAGCTTCAAGATAGAAGTCACAAGGAACAAAAATACTGCGAAGCCAATGGCTACGAGGGTGATAAAAGCTCAGCTCTGCAGCATGAAGCTCAAGGCGATCCGAAAACTCATACGCTTCCCCTTCGGAATAGAATTCATCACCAACAATCGGGTGCCCTAATGCCTGCATATGAACCCGAAGTTGATGCGAACGCCCCGTCACTGGTAGCAAGCGAACAATCGTGGTTTTATCTTCTCGCTTCGCAACCTGAAACAGTGTTTTTGATGGTTTTCCATCGTCAAAGCAAACTTTTTGTTTGGGGCGATTTGGCCAGTCACAAATCAATGGCAACTCGATCACCCCTTCTTCTTGTTCCACATCTCCCCAAACTCGCGCGTAATACACTTTATGAGTCAAACGAAACTGAAACTGTTTTTTCAACGCACTTTCTGCATGCTTATTTTTTGCCAACACCATTAAGCCTGACGTCGACATATCTAAACGGTGCACAACCTGAATATCTGGATGGGTTTCCTGAAGACGTGACCACATGCTGTCATAATGCTCAGGCGCACGTCCAGGTACAGATAACAGTCCGGAAGGCTTATTGACTGCAAGGATATGCTCATCTTCAAATACAATATTAACCCAAGGCTCACGGGGCGGGTTGTACTCTAGCATTGCCATTGTTTACTGAATCCGTTTTCTTTTGATATGACGCTACAGCCACTAGAGACTGTAGCGTTTGGTCACTATGCGTTAATTGTGCGATACGACAATCATGCGCAGCGAGTCCAGTTGATACTGAGCTTGGCTAATGTAGCCTGTAAGCTCTTTAATTTGCGCATCAATTGCCTCGATCTCTTCGTCACGGATATTTGGGTTAACCGCTTTCAGAGCCTGTAAACGCTCTAGCTCAGCATTCAAGCTGACTTGCATTTCCTGCTGAGCCTGCTGCCGAATTGCTGCCACTTTATCAACAATCAACTTATCCCCTGCCGCAATCAATGCATGGACTTGGTTTTGTACCGATGTGACAAGCTTACTCGCAATATGGCGACCTACTGGGCTAAGTTGACGGTTGAAGTTTTCAAACTCCACCTGTTCAGACAAATCGTTTCCATTCCCGTCCATCATTAAACGAATTGGCGTAGTTGGTAGGAAACGGCCAATACCACTTCGTTTAGGCGCCTGCGCATCCACTTTGTAAACAAGTTCAAGTAACATCGTGCCAACAGGCAACGCTTTGTTCTTAAGTAGTGAGACAGCCGCCGCCCCAACACCTTCACTCATCAACAAATCAATACCACCTTGGATCATCGGGTGCTCCCAACTGATCAAGTGCATATCTTCACGCGACAGTGCCGTTTCACGATCAAAAGTGATGGTCGCCCCTTCATAAGGCAGCCCTGGATAACTAGGTACCATCATGTGCTCAGATGGTGTAACCACTAGAGCATTTTCACCTTTATCGTCTTGATTGAGACCGATGGTATCAAACAGGCTAAGCGCAAAAGTGACGAGATTGGTATCGCCATCTGTCGCGGCAATTTTCTCAACAATCGCTTGCGCTTTTTCCCCGCCGTTAGAGTGCATTTCAAGCAGACGGTCACGTCCTTGCTCTAACTGTGCTTTCAATTCTTTGTTCATGACCGCAGACTGGGCGATCACATCATCAAGTTCAACCGTATCACCTGAAGCCAGCATTTCGATCAATTGATCAGAAAACTTGTCGTAAACGGCACGTCCTGTCGGACAAGTTTCAGCAAACGCATTCAGACCTTCATCAAACCAGCGCGCTAAAATCGCCTGAGATGTCCCTTCAAGATAAGGTACATGAATGTCGATATCACGTTGCTGCCCGATACGATCTAAGCGGCCAATACGCTGCTCCAATAAATCAGGATTAAACGGTAAATCAAACATCACCAGTTGGTTCGCGAACTGGAAGTTACGGCCTTCAGAGCCGATCTCACTACAGATCAGAACCTGAGCTCCCCCTTCCTCTTGCGCAAAATATGCAGCAGCTTTGTCACGCTCAAGGATCGACATACCTTCATGGAATACGGTCGCACGAATGCCTTCACGTTCACGTAACGCTTGCTCAAGTTGCAATGCGGTGCTTGCTCGCGACGCAATCACCAAAATTTTCTCGCTGCGTTTGTCTTTGATTTTCTCAAGTAGCCAGTTCACACGACTATCAAATTGCCACCAACTGGAATCTTCGCCTTCAAATTCTTGGAAGATCTCTTCTGGATATAGATTTTTCACGGCGCGCGCTTCTGCACTCATCTTACCGCCGATCATCCCAGAAACACGCATTGACGTGGTGTATTGCTGTGGAATTGGCATCGCGAGTAAATTCACGTTGCGAGTCGGGAAACCTTTAACCGCCGCACGCGTATTACGAAACAGAACTCGGCCCGTACCGTGACGGTCCATCAGGTTATCGATCAACTCTTGGCGAGCAGCCGCTTTAGCTTCTTCGTCGCTATCACTTTCGATAATACGGAATAGCGGTTCGACATCTTGTTCAGACAGTAGCTCAGTGATCTGGTTTTTCGCCGTATCTTCTAACTTCTGCCCCGAGAAAAGAGCACTGACTGAATCAGCAACTGGAGCGTATTGTGCTTCTTCTTTAACAAACTCTTCGTAATCAAAGAAACGGTCTGAATCAAGCAAACGCAGACGCGCAAAATGGCTTTCACGCCCCAGCTGCTCAGGTGTTGCGGTCAGTAGCAGCACACCCGGCGTACGTTCAGCTAACCCTTCAATCACCTGATATTCACGACTTGGGCTTTCAGGGCTCCATTCAAGGTGGTGCGCTTCATCCACCACCAACAAATCCCATTCCCCTTCAAGGGCTTGTTCAAAGCGTTTGCGACTCTTACGTAGAAAGTCTAATGAGCACAGTACATACTGCTGCGTATCAAATGGATTATCTGCATCGGCAAAGGCTTCAATGCAGCGCTCTTCGTCAAAAATAGAGAAATGCAGATTAAAGCGACGCATCATTTCCACTAACCACTGATGCTGTAGCGTTTCGGGAACCACAATCAAGATACGCTCAGCACGACCTGCCAACACTTGTTGGTGAATGATCATGCCTGCTTCAATGGTTTTACCTAGACCCACTTCATCGGCCAACAAAACACGCGGCGCATGACGACGCCCGACTTCATGGGCGATGTATAACTGATGCGGGATCAAGCCAGCTCGCATACCACACAGGCCACGCATTGGGCTCTTATGTTGCTCATATTGATTAGTTAAAGCGCGGTAACGCAGAACAAAGTTGTCCATGCGATCAATTTGACCGGCAAACAATTTATCTTGAGGCTTATTGAAGCGGATCTGGTTGCTCAGCATGATTTCACGCAGTGCAACCCCTTCTTCTTCGGTATCTTCTCGCTTACCCACGTAGGTAAACAAGCCATTGTCTTCCACCACTTGCTCAACGATCAGTGACCAACCTTGCTGGCTTTCTACCACATCTCCGGTATTAAAGGTCACTCGGGTTACAGGAGCATCATTACGTGCATAGACTCGGTTTTCTTCGGACGCTGCAAACATCAGCGTAACAGTACGAGCATCCAATGCTACGACGGTTCCTAAACCTAAATCGCTTTCCGTATCGCTGATCCAGCGCTGACCCAAAGCAAATGTCATGAATCGACTACCTCATTTGTTGGTTAGGGGAATAGTTCTTATCTTAGTCGCTCTCTGGCCACATAAAAGACAACCAGCATAAAGAAATTGATGACTGGTTATGGCTCAGAAAAAGGTCGCTAATATTACTTGAAGCCGTGACACAGGTCACGTACAAAGCCCGCAAAAAACGACAATTTTTTCTGCACCTTTCAGGTGACATCAAATTGTAAGAAAAACATGGCACTTCTAAGCAGGCGTGTTGTGAGAATGACTTATAATCGTAATAAGCGTGCAACAGAAAAGGTCAATAAAATGACCATGGCACAAAGGATGCATGCTTACCGAGAAGATCAACACGGGTTTGCAGAGGTAGTACAACCAGTCGATCTCCAACCGATAGCGTCGGCTACACCTGCAATCTAGCGCAGACCTCTCTGGCTTTGCGAAAGACTCGCTCTTACGTCTTGCACAGAGAATGCACGCCGCGAAACGGCAAGGAGATGCTTATGGGTGATACTGACCGGAAATTGTTCGTACTGGATACCAATATCCTGCTGCACGAACCTCTCGCCATCTACTCTTTTCAGGAACACGACGTCGTCATCCCCATGACGGTTTTAGAAGAACTCGACCGAATTAAAGACAGCAAACGCGATGTCGCCAGAGACGCCCGCGTCGCTATTCGCGCCCTAGAAGCCTTATTTAAAGAAGCTACGCCGGATGAAATTTCAGAAGGGATCCCTATCTCACGTGAGAAAGAATCCGCTGGTCACATTGCAATCTTGGCAGACTTTGAACTGCAGGAAACAGTCAAAGCTTTTGCCGATAAAGCTGGTGACAACCGCATTCTCAACGCCGTGCTTTATTTGCAAAACAAGCGGGCACCACGAGAAGTCGTACTGGTCACCAAAGACATTAATATGCGGCTACGTGCAAAAGGGGCGGGGGTTCGTTTTGTGGAAGACTATCGTACCGACCAGTTGATTGATGATGTGCAATACCTCACCAAAGGTTTTCAACAATGTGAAGGGAACTTCTGGAACAGAGTCTCCGAAGTAGATAGTCGCAATTTAGGTGGTGATACCTTCCACACCCTCTCACGAGAGCCTTTTGAACCCACATACATCAACCAATACGTCATTGACGAAGAGAGTGACTTCGTTGGTCGAGTCGAAGCCATTAGCGAAGACTGCATCACCTTAAAAGATCTTAGCCGTGAAAGAATGATGAACCGCCGGGCGTGGGACATTACCCCAAAAAACATCTATCAAGGCATGGCAATGGACGCATTGCTCGATCCTGAAATTGACTTGGTGATCCTAACTGGTGCTGCAGGGAGTGGTAAAACACTGCTCGCGCTGGCTTCTGCGTTGGAGCAAACCATCGAGAAAAACATGTTCGATAAGATCATTGTGACCCGAAATACCCCTGACATCGGTGAATCCATCGGTTTCTTACCCGGAACAGAAGAAGAGAAAATGCTGCCTTGGCTGGCAGCTGTCACCGATACATTAGAAGCGCTTCACAAAAACGATCACTGCACTGAAGGTTCACTCAAGTACATCTGTGACAAAGCAAATATTCAGTTTAAGTCAATCAATTTCATGCGTGGTCGTTCTATCCAAAATGCCTTCGTGTTATTGGATGAATGTCAGAACCTCACCGCATCACAAATCAAAACCATCATTACTCGCTGCGGTGAAGGCACGAAGATCGTCTGTTCTGGTAACCTCGCCCAAATTGACTCTCACTACCTCACCCCCGTCACATCAGGACTCACCTACATGGTTGAGCGGTTCAAAAACTTCGAAGGGAGTGCCAATATTCACCTCAACGGCGTCGTTCGAAGTCGCTTAGCTGAATTTGCCGAGGAGAATTTATAATCACAAAAGGCGAGATAAAATTCATGTCTCGCCTTGTTTTTAAAATAATTATTCACACAAACTTCATTTTTATGTTTTACTAATGTCATTGACCGAACGAACTCAAGGATTGGAGCACGCAATGGCTTTTAATTTACGTAATCGCAACTTTCTTAAGCTGCTCGATTTCTCACCAAAAGAGATCCAATTTCTCCTCGACCTTTCTGCTGATCTTAAGAAAGCAAAATACGCAGGTACTGAGCAGAAAAAACTGGTGGGCAAAAACATTGCCCTAATCTTTGAAAAAGCGTCTACCCGTACCCGATGCGCTTTTGAAGTTGCCGCTTTTGATCAGGGTGCTCAGGTTTCCTACATCGGCCCTTCTGGCTCACAAATCGGCCATAAAGAATCGATGAAGGACACCGCACGTGTACTCGGAAGAATGTACGACGGCATTGAGTACCGAGGCTTTGGTCAAGCTATTGTTGAAGAACTAGGAACTCATGCTGGCGTTCCCGTTTGGAATGGTCTCACCAACGAATTCCATCCAACTCAAATTCTCGCTGACTTTCTGACCATGCTAGAACATGGCCGCGGTAAGCAATTGTATGAAATTAAGTTTGCTTATCTCGGAGATGCCCGCAATAACATGGGAAACTCGCTTCTAGTTGGGGCTGCTAAAATGGGTATGGACATTCGCCTTGTCGCACCTAAGGCCTACTGGCCGGAAGAAGAGTTGGTCACAACATGTCAGTCCATTGCCAAACAGACTGGTGCAAAAATCACTCTTACTGAAAACGTCGAGGAAGGGGTAAAAGGTTGTGACTTCCTTTATACCGATGTGTGGGTGTCTATGGGTGAAGCGCCAGAAGCTTGGGATCAACGAGTCGCCATGATGACGCCTTATCAGGTCAACATGGAGGTTATTGCCAAAACTGGCAATCCAAATGTGAAATTTATGCACTGTCTACCGGCTTTTCACAATGATGAAACCACCATCGGTAAAGAAGTGGCTGAAAAATACGGCATGAATGGGCTTGAAGTGACGGAAGAGGTTTTTGAATCGCACCACTCTATCGTCTTTGATGAAGCAGAAAATCGAATGCATACAATTAAAGCGGTGATGGTGGCAACACTTGGCAGTTAAGCCCCCTGAAGTAGCGCATAATTCCTTGATGTAATCGCTTGCGCTCACAAATCTTCGGCGTATAATGCTCGGCAATTTGTCTGGAGATAGTGAAACATGCCACGTCATTCGTGTTCTACAATGCACTTTACCATTGATAAACGCAGTCGTTTATCTGCAAGCCATTTCGCTATTTCTATTGATTTCTAAAGCCTCCCATTTTGGGGGGCTTTTTTATTGCCTAAAGGGAAGATGATTATGACTAACTCGCTTTACCGCAAGCACATTATCTCAATACCAGAGCTTTCACGCCAAGAACTTGAATTGATAGTGGAAACCGCTGGTCAGCTCAAAGCAGAGCCCAAACCTGAGCTGATAAAGAACAAAGTCGTCGCGAGCTGCTTTTTTGAGCCTTCAACGCGTACTCGTCTTTCCTTCGAAACCGCCATTCAGCGCATTGGTGGTGACGTGATTGGGTTTGATAATGGCGGTAATACATCATTGGCCAAAAAAGGAGAAACGCTAGCGGATTCAGTCCAAGTCATCTCCTCTTATGTTGACGCTTTTGTCATGCGTCACCCGCAAGAAGGGGCTGCTCGCCTAGCCTCTGAATTTTCAAATGGCGTCCCAGTGATTAACGCAGGTGATGGTGCGAATCAACATCCAACTCAAACGCTGCTTGACCTATTCTCTATCGCCGAAACTCAAGGTCGTCTTGATAACCTGAACGTGGCGTTTGTCGGTGACTTAAAATATGGCCGCACGGTCCACTCGCTAACTCAAGCGCTGGCGAAATTCAATAATGTACGTTTCTTCTTCATCGCCCCAGAAGCCCTTGCGATGCCAGATTATATCTGTGAAGAGCTGGATGAGTCAGGCATTGAATACAGCCTGCACACAGACATGGAAAGTGTCATTCCGGAACTGGATGTCCTTTATATGACACGCGTGCAAAAAGAGCGCTTTGATGAGTCTGAATACGCTCACATTAAATCGGCATATATCTTAACGGCGGCACTCTTAGAGGGTGCACGTGAAAACCTGAAAGTGCTACATCCACTGCCACGAGTTGATGAAATCACAGTAGATGTTGATAAAACACCACACGCTTACTACTTCGAGCAAGCCGAAAACGGCGTGTATGCGCGTGAAGCCTTATTGGCTCTTGTACTGAATGAATCTTTGTAATTGGGAGAAGGAACATGACTAAAGAAACGCAATTGCAAGTTGAGGCAATTAAAAACGGCACCGTCATTGACCACATTCCAGCGCAAATTGGGATTAAAGTACTCAAGCTGTTTTCGATGCATAAATCCGAGCAACGTGTCACGGTGGGGCTAAACCTACCGTCATCTGCACTTGGCCATAAAGATCTATTAAAAATAGAGAACATCTTTATTAGTGAGGAGCAAGCGAGCAAACTGGCGCTGTATGCTCCGCATGCGACCGTCAATCAAATTGAGAACTATGAAGTAGTGAAGAAACTGGCTCTTGAACTGCCAGAACAAATTAATAACGTGTTCGAATGCCCAAACAGCAACTGTATTACCCACGATGAGCCAGTGGAAAGTAGCTTTAAAGTGTTTGAGAAAAAAGACAACATTACCCTTAAGTGTAAATACTGCGAGAAGGTATTCTCTCGTGAAATCGTCACTGAACGTTAAATAAAAGTGCTTTGTCAAAAGCCTGAAATACCTCGCTATGGCGAGGTATTTTGCCCTTTACCTTATAAAAAATTGAAGGCACACTGGCTCTCCTAACCTAATCCGCGAATCAGTCATTTCACTGGTTACGCTAACAAGATGGAATATAACAATGACTAAAGTACTTCACACAGAATCTGCTCCAGCAGCAATTGGCCCATACGTACAAGGTGTGGATCTTGGCAACATGGTACTGACTTCGGGCCAAATCCCAGTAAACCCTGCTACTGGTGAAGTATCTGCAGACATCGCAGAGCAAGCACGCCAATCTTTAGAAAACGTAAAAGCAGTGGTAGAAGCATCTGGCCTAAGTGTTACTGACATCGTGAAAATGACGGTTTTCGTTAAAGATCTTAACGACTTCGGCACCGTTAACGAAGTGTATGGAAAGTTCTTTGATGAGCATAATGTGGCAAACTACCCTGCTCGCTCATGCGTTGAAGTTGCTCGTCTACCGAAAGATGTCGGTATCGAAATTGAAGCGATTGCTGTGCGTAAATAATGACAATAGATTCAAAAAAGGCGAGCATGTGGCTCGCCTTTTTTATACCGAATCAATTACTTAAAACCTTTCACTTTCTTAATCAAGTCGTAAGCACTTTGAATTTCCTGAGATTTTTCCTTAGCCACATTCATCATTTCTGGCGGTAGCCCCTTCGCCATCAGTTTGTCTGGATGATGCTCGTTCATCAGTTTGCGATAAGCCCGTTTCACATCTTTCGCATCTGCACTCTCTTCTATACCTAACACTTTATAGGCATCGGACAGCTGGCTGGCTTGAGACGCCTGTTGCCAACCCGACGAATGACCACCAGAATGCGAGCCGCCAGCATGTTGGCCACCAAAACCGCCGCCGCCATGTTGAAAACGAAACGCCGCTTCTTGCATACGTAAACGCTGCTCTAGTTGCTGGGATGAAAAACCAAGTCCACGTGCGATACGGTGCAAGAGATTGCGTTCGCTTGGATGAACATCACCATCAGCAAACGCAGCCGAAATCTGTAACTCTAAAAAGAACTGCATTAAGTCAAAACGACCACCCGATGAAATACGCACGCGCTCAAGCATCGTATCCAAAGGAAAGTCTGAAGATTTCCCTTCACGAAAAGCATCTTGCGCAGCACGACGTTGCTCTCCTTGAAGGTTCATGCGATCCATCATGGTCGATGCCAGTTGGATCTCTTCTTTGGTGACCTGCCCCTTTGCTTTAGCAACATGCCCCATCACCGCAAATGCCGCTTTAAAGAACTCTTCTTGACGCTCCGCCTGAGATGGCCCACCACCAAATGGGTTACTCCGAAAGCCAGCTTGACTTAAACGACGCGCTTTATCGAACTGGTGACCGATAAATAAGCCAAATACCGCACCAAACGGCCCACCAAATAGGAAACCAAAAAAGCCACCAAGAATTTTGCCAAAAATATGCATTATGTGTTCTCAATCTCTGAATTTTTTCATCGTTCTGCGGTCTGATAGTGCCGGAAGCTTTAATTTCCTTTATGATAGAGACCGTTTTATTTAACATTCGGTCACTCGTTCACCGAATGTATCAAGTTCAACAGGATAGTAAAACTCGATGTCACGTTTCTCCCGCACCTTGTTAGCCGCTTCAATCAGTGCCGCTTTTTTTGTGCCTCAGACTCAAGCCGAAGCTGTATTCGATGATAGTGTGCAGGAACTGCCCGCTATAGATCAATGTTTGATCAACGAACCTGAGCCCGAAAATCCAAATCAACAGCCAATTAACGTTGAAGCAGACTCTCTCGAAGCCATTAATGGCGATAAAGCTACTTACAGTGGCAATGTTGTTGTGGTTCAAGGCAAAAAGCGTATGCACGCTGACAACGTTACCTTGCACCAGAAGGAAAATATTGTCGTTGCAGAGGGCAATGTTCAATTTAGTGATGGTGAAGTCAAGACCATCTCTGATAAAGCAGTAAATAACCTCAACAATGATAATGTGACACTCGAGAATACCGATTATAAGTTCCTGTGTGAACCGGGACGTGGTGAAGCTGTCTACATTTCTAAGACAGGTAAAGCTGTGTACGAAATTGAGGATGGCTCGATTACTTCTTGTCCTGAAGGCAATAATGCATGGCGTATGCGCGCCTCTAGCATCGACATTGATCAAGACGAAGAACAAGCCACCTTCTACAACCCACGTTTTGAAATTCAGAATGTACCGGTATTCTACCTGCCTTACCTTGTTGTTCCTGTCGGGGATACGCGTAAAACAGGTTTCCTTTATCCAACCGTGTCTTACGGCTCTAAAGACGGCTTTGAACTCGATATCCCGGTGTACTGGAACCTCGCGCCAAACTACGACTTGGAAACAACGTTCCGTTATATGGAAAAACGAGGCGTGCAACTCGATAGTACCTTCCGTTACCTAACGTCGTTCGGCTCTGGTACTCTTGATGCCGAGTACTTACCTGACGATAAGAAATACCCAGAAAAAGGGGATCGTTGGGGCTTCCAATACAAGCACAATGGTATTTTCCAGCAAGCATGGAAATTTGAAGTTGATTACTCCAAAGTCAGTGACATTCAATATTTCACCGATATTGACTCTCGTATTGGTAACCGTGAAGACGGCCAATTAATTCAAGAAGCCCGAGCGACTTACCGCTCGCAATCTTGGGATGCGTCATTACTGACGCGAGATTTTCAGGTGTTGACGAACACGGGCAACCTGCCATATCGATTGTTACCGCAGCTCGAATTCAATTACTACGCACCAGAGCTGATGCGCTACCTTGATTTCGATATTGTCAGCCATATTTCGCGTTTTGATACTGACGACACGACAAAACCATCAGCTACTCGTGTACATGTTGAACCGGGTATTACTATTCCTATTGGTACCACTTGGGGCACTTGGACTACCGAAGCTCGCTTACTGGGTACCTACTATCAGCAAGACCTTGATGGGCTTGATCTCTCATCGTCGCAATTTGAAGGCTACAATCTCAAAGAGACCACTTCACGAGTGATCCCTGAGTTTCGCTCCCATGCTGGTATTGTATTAGAACGTGATACCACCATACTGGATAACTACACTCAAACCCTTGAGCCACAAGTTCAATATCTGTTTGTACCAGAACAAGATCAAAGTGATATCTACCTCTACGATACGACGTTGCTACAAACCGATTATTACGGTCTTTTCCGCAGCCGAAAATACAGTGGTGTGGACCGTATCGCTTCTGCAAATCAATTTAGCTACGGTGCTTCCAGCCGTTTCTTTGATGACCAATACAAAGAGCGTTTGAATATCTCCTTTGGTCAGATTTTCTACCTCAACCGCGATGATAACTCACCATCAGATGCTCCGGGAGAGAGTAAGAACTCTAGCTATTCTGCTTGGGCTGTGGAGATGGACTTCAACTACGATGACTATTTGTTCTATCACGGCGGGGTTCAGTACGATATCGACACCAGTGCGATGCAACTGGCGAACAGTACCTTGGAATACCGATTTAATGGTGGCTATCTACAAGGGAACTATCGTTACGTCACGCAAGACTATATTGAAGAAACCGTCAATTTTGATACCAGTTCAATCACGCGCGAAGGCATCTCTCAAGCAGGCTTGTTAGGTGCTTATCAAATCTCTCGCCATTGGAATGCCAGTGCGCAGTACTATCACGATTTGACCACAAACGAAGCCTTAGAATGGCTAGCTCGTCTCAACTACACTTCTGATTGCTGGTATATCGGTTTTACCTACAGTAATCAGTTAAGAAGCTGGGATGGCGACTTTATTCATTCAGATAACGCAACGCCTGTTTATGAGAACAACTTCAGCGTTAACTTCGGCATTGTCGGTTTTGGTACCAATATTGGTGCAGGCTCAGACGCAGCAGGGACTGGTAGCGCAGGTAATTCACTCGGTTATGGCCGACCATTCTTCTTAAATAACTAATAAATTCGATCCGTTGGAAACAACTCTAACGGATCATTTTAAATAATAGGAACATCGATGAAACTGTGGAAACAAACATTATTAGCTCTGACAACAGTATGCACATTATCTGTGGCACATGCTGCGCCAGTAGAGCTAGATAAAGTTGCGGTAATCGTCAATAAAGGAGTGGTATTAGAAAGTGATATCGACTCTGCAATCAAGACCCTAAAAGCTAACGCCAGAAAAAATGGGCAAGCACTGCCTGAAGCCTCTATTTTAAAAGAGCAGGTGACTGAAAAACTGATCATTGATGCTATCCAGCAACAAGAAGCAGAGCGTATTGGTGTGCGAATCGATGATAACCGACTCAATGCTGCCATTGCTGAAATTGCAAAAAATAACAAGCAATCTATCGAGCAACTGACGGCATCCATCGCTTCAGAAGGCTTAAGCTATGCTGAGTTTCGCGAGCAAATCCGTAAAGAAATTGCGGCCAGTGAAGCACGTAATGCCTTGGTTCGTCGCCGTATTAATATCCTTCCCGCTGAAGTAGATAACCTAGCAAACATTTTGGCACAAGAGACCAATGCAACGGTTCAATATAAAGTCAGCCATATTCAGATCCGCGTTGAAGACGGTGATGATAAGTCAGCGGTCGAAGCCCAAGCCAAAGAGCTGGTTAAAAAGCTGAAAAAAGGCGCCGACTTTAGCACCATGGCTTATACCTATTCAAAAGGTCCTAAAGCTCTACAAGGTGGTGATTGGGGTTGGATGCAAAAAGAAGAAATGCCAACCATTTTCGCCGATCACATTAAACTTCAGAATAAAGGCAGTATTATTGGCCCATTCCGCAGTGGTGTAGGTTTCCACATTCTTAAAATTGATGATGTGAAAGGGTTAGAAACCGTTGCTGTAACTGAAGTAAATGCGCGCCATATTTTGATCAAACCGACCGTTATTTTAAGTGATGAAGGCGCAGAAAAAGAGTTGAAAGAACTCATCCGTCGCATTAAATCAGGCAAAGCAACCTTTGGTGAGCTGGCACAACAATACAGCCAAGACCCTGGCTCTGCTGCGCAATACGGTGAGCTAGGTTATCAGACCGCGGACCTTTATGTGCCTGAGTTTAAGCACCAAGTAGAAACCTTACCTGTTGGCCAAATCAGTGAACCATTTAAAACCGTTCATGGCTGGCACATTGTTGAAGTCATGGGACGACGTCAGGTTGATCGCACAGATGCTGCCCTAAAAAATAAGGCCTACCGTATTCTGTTTAATCGTAAATTCAATGAAGAAGCCAGCGCATGGTTACAAGAGATCCGTGCCAGTGCCTATATTGAACGCCTAGAAGGCCACGGCGATGAGCAGTAAACGGATTATTGTCACGGCAGGTGAGCCTGCCGGTATTGGCCCCGATTTGGTGCTTGCACTCTCTAAAGAGAGTTGGCCTCACCAAATCGTTGTTTGTGCAGATAAAAACATGCTGGCTGAGCGCGCTAAACTGCTCGGCATTGATGTTACATTGATTGATTACAATCCAACACAAGCCGCTTCCCCTCAACAAGCGGGTTCTTTAATTGTTGAACACATTGCGATGGATGCGATTGCTGAAGCTGGCAAGTTGAATGAGCAAAACGGCCATTACGTACTTAAAACATTAGAAAGAGCCGCATTAGGCTGTATGAATGGTGAGTTTGATGCTATTGTCACCGGCCCTGTTCATAAAGGGGTAATTAACCGAGCAGGGGTCGCATTTAGTGGCCATACTGAATTTTTTGCAGAGAAGTCAAATACTCCTCTGGTTGTGATGATGCTTGCAACAGAAGGCTTACGTGTTGCCTTGGTCACAACGCATATTCCTCTAGCCTACGTCTCAAAAGCTGTTACACAGGAGCGCTTGGAAAATATCATTCATATTCTCCACCAAGACTTAGTAGAGAAATTTGCGATTCCAAAGCCAAAAATCTACATATGTGGCTTAAATCCACATGCAGGTGAAGATGGTTGTCTCGGTATGGAAGAAATTGAAACCATATCGCCAACACTCGAGACACTACGTCAAACAAACGGTTATGATCTACAAGGCCCTTTGCCTGCCGATACGATTTTTAACCACAAATATCTGCAAGAAGCAGATGCAGTATTGGGTATGTACCATGATCAGGTGCTACCAGTGCTAAAATATAAAGGCTTTGGTCGCTCAGTGAATATCACGCTCGGCTTGCCATTTATCAGAACCTCTGTCGACCATGGCACCGCCTTAGATTTGGCAGGTAAAGGAACGGCAGATACCGGAAGCTTCAGGACGGCACTAAAATACGCTATCGACTTAGTTGATAACAAAGCTAATTAATTCAGAGAATACTATGAGAAACGATGTCCATTTAGGGCACAAAGCGCGTAAACGTTTTGGTCAAAACTTCTTAAACGATCCTTATATCATTGATGGTATTGTGTCATCGATTAATCCAAGACCAGGACAAAACCTTGTTGAAATTGGTCCTGGTTTAGGGGCGATTACTGAGCCTGTAGGACGTGAAGTCGATAAGTTCACTGTCATCGAGCTGGACCGAGATCTTGCAGAGCGCCTACGCAACCATCCTGAGCTTGCCGACAAACTGACTATTCATGAAGGCGACGCTATGCGCTTCGACTTTACGCAACTGGTAAAGCCAAACAACAAACTGCGTATTTTCGGTAACCTGCCTTACAACATCTCCACACCACTGATGTTCCATTTGTTTGAATATCACAAAGATATCCAAGACATGCATTTCATGTTGCAAAAAGAGGTGGTGAATCGTTTAGCAGCAGGTCCAGGTAGCAAGGCTTATGGCCGCTTAACAGTCATGGCACAATATTACTGTAAAGTGGTACCTGTTTTAGAAGTACCGCCTACGGCATTTGTGCCACCACCAAAAGTTGATTCTGCGGTAGTCCGTCTTGTGCCTTATGAAGAAGTTCCACATCCTGCGACAAGTCTGAACTGGCTTGATCGAGTATGCCGTGAAGGGTTCAACCAACGTCGCAAGACAGTGAAAAATTGCTATAAGTCACTTATTTCTGAAGAAATATTAGTTGAGCTTGGCATTAATCCAACGATGCGCCCAGAGAATCTAACTCTAGAGCAATTTGTTGATATGGCAAACTGGTTAGATGCTAATCATAAATAGCCCCTCGCTCAACGTGACTTAAATGTAAAAGGCAGTGGTGAAAACCACTGTCTTTTTTCCAGGCAGAAGGATTGCTTTATGGATATCTCTCAACCTTGTATAAAAATACAAGTTCACAGCAAGTATCTCGCAGAACAATCAGATCCAACTCTTAAGCGCTACGTTTTCGCCTACATCATTACGATAAAAAACTTGAGCCAAGAAACAGTTCAACTCATTAGTCGCCGTTGGCTCATCACAGATGCAAATGGAAAACAAAGCACTGTCGAAGGCGACGGTGTTGTTGGGCAACAACCTTTTATTTCCGGCAACGATGAATACACCTACAGCAGTGGAACAGCCTTGGAGACTCCCGTTGGTGTAATGCAAGGACACTACATGATGCTCGATGGAAAAGGCCGTGAGTTCATCGCTGACATTGAGCCATTCAGGCTGGCTGTCCCTAATATTCTTAATTAATTGGAGTGATTTGTGGCTAACTACATTGTCGGTGATATTCAAGGTTGTTTTGATGAACTTCAGTTGCTCTTAAAACAAGCAGATTTCGACCCAAATAAAGATACGCTCTGGGTCGCGGGTGACTTAGTGGCAAGAGGAAATAAATCCTTAGAAACGCTGCGTTTTATTAAGTCACTTGGTGCAAGTGCCAAAGTTGTTCTTGGCAATCATGACCTACATCTTCTTGCTGTCTCACTCGGTATTCACCGAGTAAAGGACAAAGACAAAACCGCTCCAATTTTAGATGCAGCAGACAAACATGACTTACTTGAATGGTTGAGGCATCAGCCGCTTCTTCAAGAGCATGATGAATTTGTGATGTGTCACGCTGGAATATCTCCGCAATGGAACTTAGACACGGCCCGCAGCGCAGCGCGAGAAGTCGAAGCTCTTCTGCAGAGCGAACAATGGATTTGGTTAATTGAGAACATGTACTGTAACCAACCAGATCGATGGGAAGAGGGTCTAGCAGGGATAGCGCGCTACCGATACATCATCAATGCATTCACCCGAATGCGCTTTTGCTTTCTTGATGCCCGCTTAGATATGGAGTGTAAGCTGCCACCACAGCAACTCACCGATCATACACTGATGCCATGGTTTCAACTGCCACAACGCATTCTACTCGAAAAGACCGTATTATTTGGTCATTGGGCTGCACTTGAAGGTTATCAAAATACTGAAGTAATAGGCTTAGATACTGGCTGTGTTTGGGGAGGCGATCTTACCATGTTGCGCTGGGAGGATAAGCAGTACTTTGTGCAGCCAGCTGCCTAGAGAACAAATAAAGGGTTGATCAACCACATCAACCCTTACTGTTCACGCCACTCTTAACGAGTAAACTCGCCTTACTTCTCTAAGATGACAAAACGCATATCGTAAGCATTTTTATCATCGGCACTATATGTTTCAGAGTAGCTTTCTTTAAAGTCAGTGCCCCACTGTGGGAACTGAGTGTCACCGTCGAGATTCGCATTTATGTGGGTCAGATAAAGCTTATTTGCCATAGGTAGACAGGCTTGGTAAATCGCCCCACCACCAATGATCATCAACTCTTCGATTTCTCCCACCGCTTGAATTGCTTCATCAATGGATGTCACACACGTCACCCCATCAATTTCCAATTCAGCATCACGACTTAATACGATATTCATTCGTCCAGGCAGCGGGCGACCGATTGATTCATAGGTTTTCCGTCCCATCACTACAGGTTTCCCCATAGTGCAACGTCTAAACCATTGAAAGTCTGCCGGCAAATGCCATGGCATTTCATTATTTTTGCCAATAATTCGATTGTCTGCCATCGCGGCAATCATACTGATGATCATTTCTCTTTCCTGTATAAATCCATCAAACAATAGGACGACGGCGATAGAATAGCAGCCCTGGCATCGCTAAACCAACTGCTAAACCAGCAATAATAAACATCGCTTTAAGAAAGTTCTCAAACAGCATTGCAACCAACTCGGGGTTATACCCTTGATGATTTAACTCTACCAAAGCGATCATCGCTTTAAACGCAAAAACCCCCGGGACCATTGGGATCAATGATGCCACGGTGAACACTTTAGGGTGTGCAAGAAAACGGTGTGACCAATGAACGCCAATCATGCCAACCACCGTCGCAGCAAAAAATGTCGCCCATTCAATTGGGATGCCAAAATGCATCATCAAGTAGCGAGAGCCGTGCCCTAATGCCCCACCAATCGCACAATATTTCAGAGCATTTTTCGGCACATTGAACACCAAAGCAAAACCAACGGCAGGGATCGCGGCAAATAACATGTCATTTATTAGTCCAAATAGAAGCTCCATCATTACCACCCCCACACACCAACAAGGCTCATCGCCGCCACAATCCCTAAGCAAGTTGCTAAGGTAAGCAGACTTGCCATGACAAAACGAGCAATTCCCATATTGATATACCCTTTGAGCATGTCGGCAACAGAGTTAATTAACGGAAAGCCTGGGACAAGCATTAACACGGAGGAGGCCATCACCACAGAAGGTGAATTACCAATGTGATAGATCACCGCTTGAGCAGAAATAATCGTGGTCACAAAAGCAGTGGCAGCAAAATTCAGTAGTGGGTTAAAGTGTCGATGACCAATCTCTTGTCGAACAACCATACCACATGCCGACGCAAGAAATGTCATGCCAAACACACTCCAGTCCCCTTCCGCTAAACGGCTAAATGCTGCGCAAGACAAACCGATCATCAAGACCACCAACCACCGGTTATAGCGCTCTGGACTGATCTGATTCAGCTTATGTTGTGCCATTGAATAATCAATAATTCCCCGCTCCAACATAATACAAATACGTTGAACCTGAGTGATCACTCGCATGTTGATACCACGATCTGGGCTACGTCTTGCTGTAGTGATGCAATGACCATTATTGACGGTCGTTACAACCAGTGAACTGGCGGAGAGCGACACCTCAACTTCGTCCATACCACTGGCGATACCGATCCGGCGCATAATATCACCCACCAATGTACTTTCTGCGCCATGAGCTAATAACATTTGGCCCGATTGAGCAATAAAACGCGAGACTGCTCGCTGCTGTGAAATCATGATCCTTCCTAACTCCTTTAAGAATCTTGATATTTTGATGCAAATTGTTGAATAAAGTTTTGATACAAACGAAAAAGAGCCGCAAAAATGCGGCTCTTTTATTCATAGTGATTAATCACGGACATAGATAACGTGGCCGTCATCTTCTTCATCGTCCCAATCATCCCAGTCATCATCATCTTCAGTGATCACGTCATTACCTGACATGGCATCTTTATGGTAGTCATCCCACATGAAGTTTACTTTATCTTCTTCAGCAACTTCTTCCTCTTCGCGAGGTAGGTTTTCCATAAAGTCAGCAAGCTTATAACAAAGCTCTTTTGTGCCTTGCTTGTTCACTGCTGAAATCTTGAAATATTCATCTTCCCAACCAAGGGCATCAAGAATACCTTGAATGATTTCATCCGCTTCATCTTCTGGCATCAAATCTACTTTATTGAATACCAGCCAACGAGGTTTATCGGCTAACTTTTCACTGTATTGCTCTAACTCATCAATGATCGTTAGTGCATTCTCAATCGGATCCGTTTGATCGATTGGCATGATGTCGATCATATGCAGCAACACGCGACAACGCTCAAGGTGCTTCAAGAAACGAATACCAAGGCCAGCGCCATCTGCAGCGCCTTCGATCAAGCCAGGAATATCCGCAACAACGAAGCTTTTCTCTGGAACCACACTCACAACACCCAAGCTTGGGATAAGAGTGGTAAATGGGTAATCAGCAACTTTAGGTTTTGCTGCTGAGACCGCACGGATAAATGTCGATTTACCCGCATTAGGTAAACCTAGCATACCCACATCTGCTAGTAGCAGAAGCTCTAGGCGCAGCTCACGCACTTCACCTTTGGTACCCATCGTCTTTTGACGCGGTGCTCGGTTTACAGAAGACTTAAAACGCGTGTTACCTAAGCCATGCCAGCCGCCTTTCGCGACCATCATTTTTTTACCGTGCTCAGCGACTTCCGCTACGATTTCATTTGTGTGGATATCAACAGCACGTGTACCTACAGGAACACGAAGTACTTTGTCTTTACCACGCTTACCAGTACAGTTACCACCGCGGCCATTCTCACCGCGTTCCGCTTCATAGAAGCGCTGAAAACGATAGTCAATTAGAGTGTTAAGGTTTTCATCAGCTTGGATGTAAACATCACCACCATCGCCGCCATCACCGCCATCTGGGCCACCTTTGGCAACAAACTTTTCGCGCCAGAAACTAACAACACCGTTACCGCCATCGCCAGCCTGAACTTTAACTACCGCTTCATCAACGAATTTCATCTCTTACTCCGCCCTTTTGCTATTTACATAGCTGCGTTGCAAATATCATCTCAGCTCTCCCTATCTCATTAGGAAAAGTGAATGATATAAATTCTAGCAGATCCCACTTTCAGATCGATCACCTTGATCCTTGATCGTCCTGCTACTTGGAACAAATATTGAGGGACTCTTATCAGAGTGCCTTAGTATTGGTTCTTGCATAAATAAAAAACCCTGCCGAATCGGCAGGGCTTTTGAATTCAGCTAGAAACGTAAAATTACTCAGCTTCGATGCTTACGAATTTACGGTTCTTAGGACCTTTTACTTCAAACTTAACTTTACCGTCAGTTAGAGCAAATAGAGTGTGGTCTTTACCAAGGCCTACGTTGTTACCAGCGTGGAATTTAGTACCACGTTGACGAACAATGATGTTACCTGCAAGAACAGATTCACCACCGAAACGCTTAACACCTAGACGTTTGCTTTCTGAATCGCGGCCGTTACGAGTAGAACCACCAGCTTTTTTGTGTGCCATTGTTAAACTCTCCTAATCGATTAAGCGTTGATGCCAGTGATTTTCACTTCAGTGAACCACTGACGGTGACCCTGTTGCTTACGAGAGTGCTTACGACGACGGAACTTAACGATTTTAACTTTATCGCCACGACCGTGTTGTACTACTTCAGCAACCACTTTGCCGCCCTCAACAAGAGGAGCGCCAACTTGAATGTCTTCACCGTTAGCTACAAGAAGAACTTTATCAAATTCAACTGTTGCACCAGTTTCAACGTCTAATTTCTCTAAACGAAGAGTTTGACCTTCGCTTACACGGTGTTGTTTACCACCAGATTGGAAAACAGCGTACATATCTTACTCCGCTTTTTCCGCACAGCCTTATGCATAATTTTTGTGCATCTTGGGTGTGCGCTAAACTAATCATCAATAGGGCGCAGATTCTACAGAAAGGTCGACCCTATGACAAGCCATATTTTGAAAAAATTGGCGAAAAGCTAATCGCCAAAGAAAAGTGCGGCAATCATGCCCTTTAACAATGTATTAATCAACGTTTTTTAGTGTATTATTCAGTAACTAAAGAAGATAAGAATACCTGACAGGTTCTAACCTCAGCCGGAAGTACAATGGATTTTAAAGCTATCCAAGCGCTTACTGCCGATGACATGGCAAAAGTGAACGAAACAATTCAAGCCCAACTCAATTCTGATGTATCTCTAATCAATCAACTCGGTTTTTACATCGTCAGTGGCGGAGGCAAACGTCTTAGACCTTTATTGGCAATACTCTCTGCTCGAGCATTAGGCTATCAAGGCACTCACCATACTACAGCGGCTGCCTTTATAGAGTTCATCCATACAGCAACCTTATTACATGATGATGTTGTCGATGAATCTGACATGCGTAGAGGCAAGGCGACCGCCAATGCTGCTTTTGGTAATGCAGCTAGTGTATTAGTTGGAGACTTCATCTATACCCGCTCATTCCAAATGATGACAGAGTTAGGATCGCTCAAGATCCTTAAGCTGATGAGTGATGCAGTAAATGTCATAGCAGAAGGTGAAGTGCTGCAGTTAATGAACTGCAATGATCCAGATACGACTGAAGAAAGCTACATGCAGGTGATCTACTCAAAAACGGCTCGTTTGTTTGAGGCGGCAACACAAATTGGTGCCATCCTGACTGACGCTTCTGATGAGGTAGAGTTAGCACTGCAAAATTACGGAAAATACCTAGGTACGGCATTCCAACTGATCGATGATGTGATGGATTACACATCTGATGGCGATGAGATGGGTAAAAATGTCGGGGATGATCTGGCAGAAGGAAAACCGACACTGCCTCTTTTATATGCGATGCAAAATACATCAGCAGAGAATGCAGCAATGATCCGTGAAGCAATTAAAAAAGCCAACGGTATGGAACGCTTGCATGATATTCTAGCCGTAATGGAACAAACAGGTTCACTAGAATACACTCGTCAGAAAGCCTATTTGGAAGCCGATAAAGCAATTGCTGAGCTCAAAGTATTACCAGAGTCAGAATATAAAGAGGCATTAATCACTCTGGCGCACTTAGCTGTCCATCGTAGTAAATAGTCTCCTCTATTATTAAAGCGAAGTAACCTCTCATGGCTACCGCTTCTATATGACTTAATACAGAAAAGCCGACCATTAGGTCGGCTTTTTAGCTATTGGGCTGTCATAGGCGTATTACTTCGCGAACTCTACACCAATCTCGATATCACCAGTCAATGTCGTCAGCATGCCATCAAGCGCAGCCTGCTCATAAGTACTTAGCTCACCATAGCTTAATACTTCTTCGACACCATCTTTACCAAGCTTCACAGGTTGTGCAAAGAAAGGAGCGTGTTCACCCGCACCTTCTACATAAGCACATTCAATCACACCTTCTTCACCTTGTAGTGCTTTAACTAAAGCAAGTCCAAAACGACAAGCCGCCTGACCCATTGATAGAGTTGCACTACCGCCACCTGCTTTTGCTTCAACCACTTCCGTGCCTGCATTCTGGATACGCTTAGTCAGTGCTTCAACTTCTTCAGCAGTAAACTCTACACCGTCTACCTGTGATAGTAGTGGAAGAATTGTCACACCTGAGTGACCGCCAATCACAGGAACACGGATGTCACCTGGATCCTTATTTTTCAGCTCTGCTACAAATGTTTCAGAGCGAATCACGTCCAGTGTGGTGACACCAAATAGTTTACGCTTATCGTATACACCTGCTTTCTTTAATACTTCAGCAGCAATTGGCACTGTTGTATTCACTGGGTTAGTAATAATACCAACACAAGCAGTTGGACATACTTGAGCAATTCTTTCCGCAAGAGATTTTACGATGCCAGCATTTACATTAAATAGATCCGCACGATCCATGCCCGGCTTACGAGCAACACCAGCAGAAATAAGTACAACATCTGCACCTTCTAGCGCTGGAGTCGGATCTTCACCAGCGTAACCTTTGATCGAAACTGGTGTTGGGATATGGCTAAGATCAGCAGCAACACCCGGAGTCACAGGTGCAATGTCATATAACGCTAGATCAGAGCCAGCAGGTAAACGGTTTTTAAGTAACAGAGCTAGGGCTTGACCGATGCCACCAGCGGCACCAATAACGGCTACTTTCATCGTAGTTCTCCTTGAGATGGATCTCTCTTATAAGTAGTAGGGTAATTTTTAATCACGTACACCCAACGCTATAGTAATCACAACTTGATTACAATCAATTAACGTCAGCTTTGCGACCTCGCGCAACTCAATGAATACGTGCCACAATACGACGAGCATTATCACCTGATTTATCTTTACTGACAAAGAGTTAAGTAATGATAAAACTCATTTTTCGCAATTGGTTTACAGTGATGCCGTAGACAGATTTCAGCCTATGGTTTGGCGGTTGATGCATAGCTATGCGAGAATATTCACTTCGTTATATCAATTACGGTTGAAACAGAACCATGCGCAATTCAGAAAAACAAGATAACCTAGTTCGCGCTTTCAAGGCCCTACTAAAAGAAGAACGATTTGGCTCTCAAGGCGACATTGTTGATGCCTTGAAGAACGAAGGCTTTGAGAATATCAATCAGTCAAAAGTTTCTCGCATGCTCACTAAGTTTGGCGCAGTACGTACTCGTAATGCCAAAATGGAAATGGTTTATTGCCTACCGGCAGAGCTTGGTGTTCCAACAGTATCAAGTTCATTACGCGAGCTAGTGTTGGATATTGATCACAATGATGCACTCGTTGTCATTCATACCGGACCGGGTGCCGCTCAACTTATCGCTCGTTTACTTGATTCGTTAGGTAAAGCAGAAGGGATTTTGGGTGTTGTTGCGGGGGACGATACTATTTTCATTACCCCAACCATGAATATTACAACTGATCAGCTTTTCAGTTCGGTGTGTGACCTGTTTGAATACGCAGGATAACACTCCAACTCTTCATTTCATTTATGGGTCACGCCAATATAATGACGTGACTCATATCACATCTTCAAAAAAACCTCTCTTTGATAGCCATTAATAATTAACCAATTGTTTTTAAAGAACTTTAACAAGCGACCTTGCTTTAGGTTAATGATGTATAATTAGACAAAATCGCTACAATTTTTAACAAAAATATAATTATGTGCCGATTTTTTGGTATTATTCAGCCACTTTTTCAACATACGGATTGAAAAAGATGCCGTTTCCGAGAGAGGAAACTCCCACAGCAACTACACTTGCTATGGGGTTAAGAATGAATAAAGGAAGGGAAATTCATGGCATTTAACAAACTTATTAAAGTAGGCGCAATCGCTGCAGCGGTAATGGGTGCAGGAGCGGTAAACGCTCAGGAATTCATCACTATCGGTACTGGTTCAGTGACCGGAGTCTACTACCCAACTGGTGGTGCAATCTGTAAATTGGTCAACAAAGGCCGCAAAGAACACAATATCCGTTGTTCTGTGGAGTCGACTGGTGGTTCAATCTACAACGTAAATACTATCCGTGCTGGTGAACTGGATTTTGGTATCGTACAGTCTGACTGGCAATATCATGGGTATAACGGAACAAGTAAGTTTGCAGAACAAGGCCCGTATAAAAAGCTTCGTGCAGTATTCTCATTGCACACTGAACCATTCAACATCATTGCACGTGCAGACTCAGGCATTGAAAATGTTGCTGACCTGAAAGGTAAACGTGTCAATATCGGTAACCCAGGCTCAGGCGACCGCGCAACCATGGGCGTTGTCATGGATTCGATGGGCTGGACAAACGAAAGCTTCAAACTGGCTTCTGAGCTAAAAGGCTCTGAGCGCTCACAAGCATTGTGTGACAACAAAATTGATGCATTCATCTATATGGTTGGCCACCCAAATGGTTCGATCAAAGAAGCAACAACTTCTTGTGACGCGAAACTTGTTTCTGCCACAGGCCCACAGATCGACAAGATCGTAGCAGACAACCCATACTACGCTTACAGCACAGTTCCAGCAGGTATGTACCGCGGTACTGATAAAGATGTGAACAGCTTTGGTGTTGCAGCAACAATGGTAACGACTGCAGATGTCTCTGACGAAGTGGCGTACAACGTCGCTAAAGCTGTATTCGAAAACTTCGATACGTTTAAACGTCTACACCCAGCATTTGCAAACCTGAAAAAAGAGGACATGGTGAAAGCAGGTCTTTCTATCCCTCTTCACCCAGGTGCAGAAAAATACTACAAAGAAGCAGGCCTTCTTAAGTAATCTCATAACGCAAGGAAGCAAATGCTTCCTTGCGTAGTTCTCCCACTCAGGGATGAGCTTAACGACATATCTCATATGGCTTCATGTTTGATAGCCACCATCGAATATTTCTAAGAAAAAGCTGAAATTGAGCATTCTTTCAACTGAACTACACTGAAAAGATGCCAAGTAAACAGCAGCAATAAACACAACAGAGCCACATATAACAAGGATAAAGTACATGTCGCAGACAACAACTCCGTCGCAAGATGTGCAAGAAATGGTAGCTCAGGCAGATACTGGCGCACGTAATCCACAAGGAATCCCTGGCCGTATCCTGTGGTTTGTACCACTCTGCTGGTCATTATTCCAACTTTGGTACGCCTCTCCATTACCATTTATTTTCAATTTTGGTGTCCTAAATGACACAGAAGCGCGAGCCATTCATCTTACATTTGCCGTTTTTCTCGCCTTCACCGCATACCCAGCCCTAAAGCACTCTGCGCGCGATCATATCCCCATTATTGACTGGGTACTCGCATTTGCAGGTAGTTTTTCTGCCGCCTATATTTACATTTTCTATGCTGAATTGGCTGGACGTTCAGGTGCACCAACTACCCCAGACATCGTGATTGCCGTCATCGGTATGGTGTTGCTCTTGGAAGCAACTCGACGTGCATTAGGCCCTCCTTTAATGGCAGTGGCAGCAGTGTTCCTTCTGTATACCTTTGCCGGACCTCACATGCCTGATGTTATTGCACACAAAGGGGCAAGCTTAAACAAAGCAATGTCACACCTATGGCTGACAACGGAAGGGGTATTTGGCGTTGCACTTGGAGTTTCGACATCATTTGTCTTCTTATTCGTTTTATTTGGTGCCATGCTAGAACGCGCTGGTGCAGGCGCTTACTTCATCAAAGTCGCTTTTTCCCTTCTTGGCCATATGAAAGGTGGTCCAGCAAAAGCAGCCGTTGTGGCTTCCGGGCTTTCAGGTTTGGTTTCTGGTTCATCGATTGCAAACGTTGTTACCACCGGCACATTTACCATTCCATTAATGAAGCGAGTCGGCTTCCCCGGCACCAAAGCCGGCGCTGTTGAAGTCGCCGCATCAACCAATGGTCAGCTTACACCACCAATCATGGGGGCAGCCGCTTTCCTTATGGTTGAGTATGTCGGAATATCATACGTTGAAGTGATCAAGGCTGCGCTGTTACCGGCACTTATCTCCTACATTGCTTTGATCTACATTGTTCATTTGGAAGCGTGTAAAGCGGGTATGACCGGGCTTCCTCGTCGCCACAATCCAACACTTATCCAAAGCCTGCTTTCGTTTACCGGAACCATTTTAGGCTTGTGTATCATCAGTGCACTGGTCTACTACGGTGTTGGCTGGACCAAAGATGTCTTTGGTGATGCAGCAACATCAATTGTTACCGTTGCCCTACTCCTTGCCTATGTGGGTTTAATCAAAATATCGGCAAACCATACAAAAGATGGGGCAATTGAGATAGATGCAGAACTCACTGAGGTGCCAGATCCAGGCCCAACAATTAAATCTGGTCTTCATTACCTACTGCCAATCGTGGTTTTGGTGTGGTGTCTGACCGTCGAACGTTTCTCTCCCGGTTTATCGGCATTCTGGGCAACCGTCTTTATGATTTTTATTTTGCTCACCCAGCGTCCGCTGATCGCCCTATTATCCAAAGAAGGGAAGTTAGCTGAGCAAACTAAAGCCGGCTTTGTCGATCTCGCGGAGAGCTTGGTGTCCGGCGCACGCAACATGATTGGTATTGGTGTTGCTACTGCAGCAGCAGGCACTGTGGTTGGTGTTGTAACATTGACGGGTATTGGCCTTGTTATGACTGATTTCGTTGAGTTTATCTCCGGTGGTAGTATCTTCCTGATGCTGCTCTTCACCGCAGTGATCAGCTTGATCTTAGGTATGGGTCTGCCGACAACTGCCAACTATATCGTTGTTTCGACGCTTATGGCCCCGGTCATTGTTACTCTGGGGGCTCAGCATGGTTTGATCATCCCTCTGATCGCAGTACACCTATTTGTGTTCTACTTCGGGATCCTAGCTGATGATACACCTCCCGTCGGCCTTGCCGCCTTTGCTGCCGCTGCAATTGCTAAGTCCGATCCAATCCGAACGGGTATCCAAGGTTTTACCTACGACATTCGTACGGCTATTTTGCCATTTATGTTCATTTTCAATACCCAGCTACTCATGATGGGGATTGATAGTTGGTGGCACTTAGCTCTTACGGTGATCTCCTCCATTATAGCTATGTTGATCTTTTCCGCCGCCACACAAGGCTGGTGGTTTACTAAAAATAAATGGTGGGAAACTCTCTTACTGCTGGTACTGACGTTCTCCTTCTTCCGACCAGGTTTTTGGTGGGACATGATCTATCCAGCCAAAAACCTTTTACCAGGTGTTGAGATAGCGCAAGTTACCGAAACGCTCGATGTAGGACAATCTCTTGAACTACGTGTCGCAGGAGAAAACCTCGAAGGGGACTACGTCGAAAAAACGGTACGATTACCATTCAGTGATGAGGCAACAAGTGCGGATCAACGTATCGCTTCGATGGGCCTCATGCTAACGGAGAATGAAGGAAGAATGATCGTCGATATGGTTGAGTTTGGTAGCCCAGCAGAGTCGTCTGGAATTGACTTTGATTGGGAAATCAAGTGGATAGTACAGAAAGCAGAAAGGCCAATGAAGGAATGGGTCTTTATCCCTGCGCTATTGATTTTGATCGCCATGGGACTCAACCAGAAACGACGAGCTCGAAAGGAACAATTGAGCGCGTAACAGAGCCATGTCTCACCACCAATTTACGGTGGTGAGACTACACTTACTAAAGGATGCAAAAGGAAGGTTTCCTTCCTTATATAACAAAGAGAAAACAAATGTATAAGCAGATCCTTGTTCCTGTCGATCTAAACGATCAAGGCTTTTCAGATAAAGCGGTGAAACACGCTGTTTGGCAAGCAAAGCATTCAAATGCAGAAATCCATTTGCTGACGGTACTGCCAGGTATTCACATGTCGATGGTCGCTACATACTTTCCAAAAGATGCAGCACTAAAAATGAAACAAGACGTACAGAATCAATTGAAGAAGTTTGCTTCTTCTCATATTGATGAAAATGTAATTTACAAAACGCATGTTGCTGAAGGAAAACCATATAGCACCATTTTGGAATACGCTGAAAAGTTAGGTGCCGATTTGATTGTAATGCCAAGCCACAAGCGTTCTAAGCTTGATAAGGTGGTACTAGGCTCAGTCGCCAGTAAAGTCGTGCAAAACTCGCCAATCAATGTTTTTGTCGTCAAACCTCAAGGCTAAACCAAAACAAATAAAGGCACCATACGGTGCCTTTTCAATAGGTATCGCCTATTAAAGATATCGATAGTAGCCATTTCCATCTATGAGAATAATTCTCAATAATAACCTCATCGAAGACAACACGATTAGGTTACACCATGAAAAAGACACTCAATTTTGCCGCTATCCACTTTACTATTGCCTTCACGGTTGCGTATGTACTGACGGGTGACCTCATTATCGGTAGCCTAATTGCGATGATCGAACCTATGGTGAACACCGTCGCTTTTTATTTCCACGAGCAACTCTGGAGTAAAGCTAAACCCCTTCAAAATTTGGCTGGTTCAGCAAAAGTGAAAACAGGTAGCTTTGCTATTGTTCACTTCTCTGTCGCTTTTGGCGTGGCATACCTGATGACTGGGGATCTTTTTGTTGGCGGTATCATGGCGTCCATTGAGCCTGCAATTAACACTTGTGCCTACTATTTCCATGAGAAAATTTGGCAACGTAAGCACCCACAATCACCAATGCCTATCGCATGCAGCCATTAAGTCACAATGGATAATGAATCACACAACAGTCTTCGCTCAATCCCACATTAAAATGTCGCTCTTGCCCATCAAGAGTGACATCTAATCGATACAAGGAATCGGGAGATGGTTCTTTGGCATTGAAATAAATAGGCGCTTCGATTTGAAAAAGTGCGCTAGCCTGATTAGCACGCACATCAATAGGCAAGTGATAAGTCATTCCATTGAATTTCACCGACGCAGAAACCAAACCTGGTGAGTAGGTGGTGTAATGCAAATCGACTAAGAACTCACACCCACCACCATGATGCCAGATCTGCTCAGTCGTGACATGTTCTAGCCTTATGTGGCGGATACATTGTAAATATGGAGCTTGCCAAATACCCATTCTCGACTCAGAGCCCGTATCACTCTGCTCACCTAGCAAGCACAGCTTGTCTTGCTCCTCACTTGCTTCGATCAACCAATCTTCTTCCTCTTCAAGAAAGAGAATTTCAAAACGGTTGCGCCCCAATTGAAGGTAAGGACGAATATCTTTACGGTATTCATTTTGACTGCCATCGCAATCAAAAACAGCAACACCATTAACGCGAACTTCAGCATGATAAGCAATTCCGGCTAGTACCAGATCAATCGCAGCAAAGCTGAGCAACGTATCGTCTACCTCAATGTCATGCATTAAATGCCATTCTTGCGCGGCAACCTCTGCTTCACTCACAGTATCTGGGAGGATTTGACTTAATGGCGCAGGAAAAGTCAGATCTCCTTGAGGGAGAGATAGGTCGGTTAAGGGGGAAAGTTGCCAAAGGCCAGCAAGAGATAATTGCATGATAAAAAATTGAGCTAGATCAAAGATGGGCTATTATATTGAATCAATGAGCATATAGGTAGCCCTATTATTCCATTGATGGTAGTAACACAATCCACGCACAAAAAAACCAGCCGAAGCTGGTTTTCTAATTCGTTACGAAGGCTTATTCTTCGTCATCTTCTTCTGGGTACAAGGCATCTTCGCCTTCATAATAAGTGCCCCAGCCATCGTAAATGATGTCGTATTTCTCTGCGAGATTGATTAGCTTCTCGACTTGTTCATCAATCACTTCTGCTTTTAGCGCAGACTGCATTGTTGCATCACAACACAGGAGTTTGTTACCGTCTTCGTCTTCTGTCTCTTCCGCTTCCAACACTTCAAAACCCATTTTGAATGCTTCAACAACCGCTTTCTCCAGCGTATCAAAGTCTTCTGCAAATAGGTGATGCTCAATCTCATAGAGCGCATCAGGATCACTGCCATCTTCAAGCAGAGCCTGGATAATATCGCGAGTGTCTTCTTTTTGAATCTCAATTAATTCTTCGACTGATAGATACTCATCTTCGTGAGACATAAGTATTGCTCCGGATAGGGTCAGGTTGATCATTATTCGACGCGTCGAAATATGGCATGGATCGCGGCAAAATTCCACCATAACCCTGCCGTGAATAGATCTTTTCTGATCCTAAGCGGCGATAGCCATCACTATTGATGTCACAAATACAAAAAATTAACAATTTAGTTTCAACTCAGTAATTCAGCATGATCTGTTATAAGTAGCCAATATTCACTAATAAGTAGGAGTGCGTTTTTATGATGAACCACTGCATATCATGTAAATGAACAGGATGAATAGAAATTAAAGATAGGGCACATTTCCTCGCAAATAAATGAATAGTCATTCACTATTAAAGCGAAATTCCACAAGCAGATTGATTGTTTCCGATAGAATACTGACGCATTTCCAGTTCCTTCTTCAAATATCATTAAAATAGAAAAATAACCTGCCATTGTAAATATTACAGATTTTAAAACCAACCAACCAAAAAGCAGCAGTAGTTTAATCCATAACCATAGCTTGCAACTTTGCTTCAAGCTTGTCATAAATACGCATTGAACAAATTGTAAGGATGCAATATGAGTAAGTTGTACGTTGGATCAGAAGTCGGCCAATTACGCCGAGTTTTATTAAACCGCCCGGAGCGCGCTCTCACCCATCTCACCCCATCAAACTGTCATGAACTTTTATTTGATGATGTACTGGCTGTCGAAGCCGCTGGTGAGGAGCATGATAAGTTTGCCAATACACTGCGCGAACAAGGTGTTGAGGTACTCTTGCTGCATGATCTGCTGGTTGAAACTCTTGAGGTTTCTGAAGCTAGAACATGGCTACTAAATACCCAGATTTCCGATTTCCGTTACGGCCCAACTTTTGCCAAAGACTTACGTCGATACCTTGCAGATATGGACAACGAGCATTTAGCAACCGTTTTACTCGGTGGCTTGGCTTATTCAGAACTGCCAATTAAATCGGCTTCAATGCTCCCCCATATGCATCGTCCACTTGATTTCGTCATAGAGCCATTACCAAACCACCTATTCACTCGCGATACTTCTTGCTGGGTTTACGGCGGAGTTTCACTAAACCCAATGATGAAACCCGCTCGTCAGCGTGAAACAAACCATCTACGAGCCATTTATCACTGGCACCCTGTCTTTGCAGGGCAAGATTTTATTAAGTATTTCGGGGATGAAGATCTTCACTATGATAATGCCAATATTGAAGGCGGCGACGTATTAGTCATAGGTAAAGGCTCCGTCCTAATCGGTATGTCAGAACGAACTACGCCACAAGGTGTTGAGAACTTGGCGGCTAATTTGTTTAAACACGGCCAAGCTAAAGAAGTGATTGCCGTAAGTCTGCCAAAGCATCGTTCTTGCATGCATTTAGACACCGTCATGACTCATATGGACATTGATACCTTCTCGGTCTACCCAGAGATCATGAGAAAGGACCTCGAAACATGGCGCCTGACACCAAAATCAGATGGCGAGATGAGAGTGAAGCAGGTCTCCAGCTACGTTCATGCTATCGAAGAAGCGTTGGGCTTGGATTATCTCAAGATCATCACGACAGGTGGTGACAACTATGAAGCTGAGCGTGAGCAGTGGAATGATGCCAACAACGTGTTAACGGTTAAACCCGGCGTTGTAATTGGTTATGAGCGTAACGTTTATACCAATGAGAAATACGATAAAGCAGGGATCAAAGTGCTCACCATTCCGGGGAATGAACTCGGACGTGGTCGTGGCGGCGCGCGTTGCATGAGTTGCCCTATCGAGCGAGATGGTATTTAACTGAAAAAAGCTGCGAATTCGCAGCTTTTTTATTCAGCTCTGGTTAGGCGATTTACTCGGTTCCGCCTACCGTAATTGAATCGAGTTTCAATGTTGGCTGACCCACACCGACAGGGACACTTTGTCCAGCTTTACCACACACACCGACACCGCGGTCAAGACTTAAGTCATTTCCTACCATGGAAACTTGCTGCATCGCTTCAATACCAGATCCGATCAGCGTTGCCCCTTTTACTGGGCGCGTGATCTTACCATCTTCAATCAAGTAAGCTTCAGACGTAGAGAACACAAACTTGCCGGACGTGATATCCACTTGTCCACCGCCAAAGTTTGGTGCATACAAGCCTTTTTTCACTGTAGCGATGATCTCTTCAGGCGCATGCTGACCTGGCAGCATATAGGTATTCGTCATACGTGGCATAGGCAGATGCGCATAAGATTCACGTCGCCCGTTGCCAGTCGGTGCAACTCCCATTAAGCGGGCATTGAGCTTATCTTGCATGTAGCCTTTCAAAACACCATTTTCGATTAAGGTGTTGTATTTGCCTTGTACCCCTTCGTCATCAAGGTTTAACGAGCCACGCAGATCTTTGAGTGTGCCGTCATCAACAATCGTGCACAGATCAGACGTCACTTTCTGGCCGATTTTACCGCTGAATACGGATGACTCTTTACGGTTAAAGTCACCTTCTAAACCATGACCAACGGCTTCATGCAGTAAAACACCCGGCCAACCAGAACCCAATACGACAGGCATCGCTCCTGCGGGTGCCGCATCCGCTTCTAGATTCACCAGAGCCATCCGAATCGCTTCATCAGCATATTGATAGGCAACGTTCATCCCATCCATTTCTGTCAGGAAGAAATCATAACCAAAGCGGCCACCACCACCAGCGCTGCCTCTTTCTCGACGTTCACCACGTTGCGCTAATACACTGATTGATAGGCGAACAAGCGGGCGAATATCCCCAGCATAAGTCCCATCGGTTGCAGCAACCAGCATTTGCTCATGCACACCACTTAAGCTGATTGACACTTCTTTGATCAAAGGCTCTTTGGTTCGAATATACGCATCCAGCTCTTTCAATAGTGTGGTTTTCTGTTCTTTCTGCCAGCATTCAAGTGGGTTCACCGCACCATAAATGCTCTGATTATCTGTACGTCTGAATGCTTGAAGCTGGCCATTTTGCCCCTGCTGCGCAATACCGCGAGCAGCAATTGCACTCTGTTTTAAGCCTTCAAGCTGGATCTGATCAGAATATGCAAAACCGGTTTTTTCTCCCGTCACAGCACGGACACCAACACCACAATCGATGTTAAAAGAGCCATCTTTAATAATGCTATCTTCCAATACCAATGACTCATGCCAACTGGATTGGAAGTAAATATCAGCGTAGTCGATCTGACGGGTGGCGATACTCGCTAACGTATCCGCTACATCCTGCTCCGTCAAACCTGCCGGGCTCAGTAATGCCTCTTCAACCTGATTAATTGTCATACTCTGCTCTTATCTGGAATTGATTCTGAAATCTTGAATGTTGGTCTACCGGCATTGCGGCTCTGACCTCATCTACTTGTTTTAAGTCTATATCGACTACTTGGCTTTCGACACTACCACCTAACTGCAAAACAATACGGCCCCATGGGTCAATCACCATAGAATGGCCCCATGTTTCTCGCCCACAAGGATGTGTTCCGGTTTGGTTGACCGCCACAACCCAACATTGCGTCTCAATCGCCCTTGCTTGTAATAAGGTTTGCCAGTGCGCTTTCCCCGTGACAGCAGTAAAAGCTGCAGGGACGAGTAAAATCTGCGCTCCCCGCCGAACAAGCTCAGAATAAAGCGGGGGAAAACGCACATCATAACAAATGCTCATGCCTAGTGTCGCAAATGGTGTATCGCAAACCACAATGCGGTTACCCGCGGTGAATGTATCCGACTCACGATAACGCTTATGGCTATCTGCAACATCCACATCAAACATATGCAGCTTGTCATAATGCTCAACCAATTGACCATTGCTGTTAAACACTAATAACGTGGTCGTCACACCATTATCTCGTCGTATTGGCATGCTACCGATTAATAACCAAACATTGTACTCTTTGGCTATTTGAGCAAGCTGTTGTTGCAGTTCACCGTGACCAAGTGGCTCAGCATGACGGTGGTAGTCCTGCGTTTGTCCAAAAACCAATGCATTTTCTGGGGTAAGTACCCACTTCGCACCCTTAGCTGCCAATTCCGCAACCTGCTGTCGAATCCACATTAAGTTTTTCTGAGGGTCTGGACCAGATGTCATCTGAATAATACCGACTCGTTCCATGAGTTCACCTCTTGGTTATTCCAACGCTTCACGCAGCTTTTCTGGTAACTCAAATTCCCCTTTGCTCCGTGATAATTCACGTACAGTCGGAGAATCCAAAGGCCCTTTCACTTCGTAATTGACTTGGGTAAATACTTCAACAACGGGTGAGATCACCGTTGTGATCGCTAAAACGTACAGCGCCGTTTGTGGCGTCACCGCAAACGCTGTCAGTACTGGGATCCCAGAGGTAATATCAGGGACAAAGTTCACTTCTGCATCCACCGTACGATTATTTAAGTTAGCAAGCCCTTTAATCGTCATTTCGCCCGCTACGGCATCCATCTTAATATCGTTGGTCAGGAAAATACCATCACGGATCTCACCACTGCCAGTGATAGAGTTAAACGCCATGCCTTTATCGAATACGTCGGTGAAATCTAGCTGCATTTTACGGATGATTGAATCAAGGCTAAACAAACCAAGTAATCTGGCTGCGCCACTCACGTCCGAAATCGTCCCTTTACCTAACTTAGTCTCAACATGACCGGCCAAGGTATTGATCTTCATTGACCAAGGCGCACCATCCCACGCTACCTGAGAGGTAATTTCAAACGGGGCTTTTTGGATCCCTGTAGAGATACCAAAGCGCTCCATCACATCACTGTTGTTATCACCCTTCATCGAAATGTTAAACACGGTATGGCTAACATCATCTTTCAATTGCCATGAGCCGTTCATATCCACTTGGTTACTACCACTTCGAAATGACAGCTTCTTCCATTCCAAGCGATCGCCCTGACGTTGTAAATCCAATAAGGTTTTACCTACTCGGTAACCTTGCAACCAGAAATCATCAATGGTTAGGGTGATATTCGGAATTTGATCGTGAAACTTACGATCAAAGGCAGAGATCAACGGCTCACTCTGTTTCTCTGGTTGGAATAGCGAGGTCTCTTTCTGCTCTTGCTCTAAGGCCGGAATGTATACATGAAGTCGGTTTAATGCGACAGAGAGATCATAGGGCTCAAGGTAATTCGCTTCACCCACCGCTTCTTGACTCTCTAACGTCATATGCCAACCTAGATTTTTCTGACGAGCAGAAAAATCCACATCATGCCAATCAATACCAGCAAGATGAAGTTCAGATGCATTAATATCAATCCGTTGAGGCATCGGTATTTGTGGCGTGTTTAGTTCATCCATTCTGGCCTTGGTTTTCACTTCCGGCTCAGACAACACAGTTAACCAGTTATCCAGATCAAATCGATCGGTTCTGATTTGCGCATTGTGACCAACCACAGGGCTGATTTTGAAGCTGCCACTACCCACAACAAGGTTTGTCGCCTTAAGAACAGGAACTTTAGGTCGAATATCAATCTCTGTTTGATATTTTAGACCCGGAAGCTGTAAGCGGGCACTTACTGACTCTTGATTACCAGAGGCTTGCAGACGCGCTTTAGACGCTTTCTTTGCTGCCTTATTTAATGGGTATGGATAATCACTTGCCACCATTTTTAGATCAGCTGAGGTATCAATCTGATAAGTAAAACCGACATCATTCAGTTGAATATCGACATCCATACGCCAAGGAGCATGACCTGTCACTGGGCCTAACCAACGCTCTCCCACATAGGGATAGAGCGGTTTGATGTCCCAGTCACCTAATGCATCAATTGCCACAGAGTAACCTTGCCCTGCATTTTCCCCCGCAAAATCAATCGATATTGCCTGCTCGAGTAGTTCTGCAGATAATCCAGCCGCTTTAACGACATCATTATCAAACTCCACTCGTCCAGAAACTGACTCAAGTGTCATCGGAGGTGCATCGATTTCAACGTGGTTATTCTTTAGATCCGCGTAACCCCACGCTCTCGCGTCATCACCATTAAACGGAACATTGAGTTGAAACTTCGAGCTCACATCCCCGTTTACTTGAACGGCAGTCAATGCAGCGCCAACAGAATCGACCAATGGAGAAGCCGTCATATAATCTCGTACAGCATTGCCTTTTGCCACTGCACTGGCTTCAATTTCAATATGGCCATTTTCTGCTAACTCGGGAATTCTGCCAGTGATACGCTTGGCTTTTACATCCATTAATGTTGCCTGCCGCGAGTCAAGGTACATCGCATCATTTTGGAATAATAAGTCCAATTGTAAGTCGGTGATTGGCGGCCAAGCAGTATCAAAACTGAATTTGGCGTCTTTCAGCCCTACCCACGCCTGAAACATGCCATCATTGCCGTGATAAGGAAATTGACCTAATTCACCGTACCAAAGCAACTTAGCCGTGTTCACTTTACCCGCTTGGATAGCAGTCGAAAGATAGTCAGTGAGATCGCGCCCAAGCGCTAAAGTTGGCAAATAACGCCAAGTTTCCCCTGCGTTATATAAATCCGCTTCGGCATAAAAGGAAAGGAAGGGGCTTTTGTCGTTCGGAAAATCCAATCGAAACGCACCAAGCACTTGCAAGTCAGGCGTCGCAGCGGTCACCTTATCCGCCCACAAACGCCAACCATCAGGCAAGTTTTGCCACACAATTTCGACTTGGCCCTGTTTGATATTTAATGGCGCTTGGAACACATCGCCATAAGGTAAGACATCATCAATCAATGAGACCGAAGCCTTGGCCTGCTGTAGGTCACCAGATATTTGCGCCGATAAATGATGGACTTCTGGCAGCAGTTCCCATTGTGCAAGAGAGCCTTCTGTTAACTTAGCGGAGTAGCGTAAAGAATCAGCCCCACCAGACATCTCAAGACGAATATCCTCAACACGCCCAGCAGGCTTTAGCTGATTTAACAGCGCCATCGTTTGTTGAGACTCCGGAGCGAGCTTAACCAAAGGCAACAATGCCTTTAGCTCAAGTTGAGAAATATTGGCAATCCATTGTTGCGGCTGCCAATCCAAGACCATATCCAGCTCTGGCCATTCGGTATCATCGGTTCTGAGATTGAGTGAGTGAGCATTTACCTGCACACCCTCTGCTTTAGGAATAAGGCGCAGAACACCAGACTCGATAAGCAAGTCATGTTGTCCCTCTTCCTGCCACACCAACTCTGACGGTTTTAAATCAATGTATGCATCAACTGGCTTTGAACGTTCAAGGGTTAACCAACTGCTAAAGCTTACTTGCCCTTTCTCAATGCCTGTCTCGTCTTTTAAGTACTTAGTCAACCAAGGCGTAACTAAAACATTGTCCGCAGAAAGGTAGAATTCACCGGAAATATCTTGAAATGAACCATGATCAGTAAAGTTAGCGCTTACTTGCAAAGAGTTCAGTGTGGTATCAGCGATATTCACCACACCTTCAGCCCAATGTCGACGACCTTGGTTGCGCCAACGTAACTTGTCGATATCCAATTGACGCACTTCACCATCAAAACCTAAATAGGTGATCACTGAGTTACGAACTACGAATTCGTCAAGCTGGCGGAGAAAAAGTTTGTCTAACTGTTTGAGTACATTCTGTTGTGAGTCACTGGCTTGTTGGGGATCAGATGAACTATTATTTTCCAGCCAGTTAATCGAGCTCACATCCAGCTGCAATGCCTGAATATTCAGATCAGCAATAACCGGCTGGAGCTGCATGATGGATTGCACTAAATCAAACTCAACATCCACTTGTTCGGTCGAAAAGTGGATATCACTGCCTTTTGGCGTTTGTGCTTTTACCCCTTGAAAAGAGAGTGATGGGTGGGTGTTACGCCAGTAGCCACTAATATGCTCAATTTCAAATTCAAGTCCAGTGCTCTGATTAACCCATGTTTGAATTTGGTCTTGATACTGATTGAGCTTTGGTAGCGCAACACGCAATGCTGTTACTGCTACCGCCAGTGTGACGAGTACAGTAACCAACATCCAAAGTAGAATTTTAGAAAGATGAGTAGCCGTTGGATTCACGTTGTGCCTTTACATCATAACGACATCAAACTGCTCTTGAATATAAAGATGTTCAGCCTGAATTTTTACTTCTTTACCAATAAACACTTCCAGCTCTGCTAATGCATGTGATTCATCACCCTGAAGTGTTTCAGCCACCGCAGGAGAGGCATAAACCACAAATTTATCCGCATCGTAAGCGCGGTTCACTCGTGTAATTTCTCGCAGAATCTCGTAACACACCGACTCCACGGTTTTCACGCTGCCTCGCCCTTCACAAGTAGGACAAGTTGAACATAAAACATGTTCAATGCTTTCTCGAGTGCGTTTGCGGGTCATTTCAACCAAACCAAGTTGAGTAAAGCCGTTGATGTTTGTTTTTACCCGGTCATTGCTCAGTGCGGCTTCGAGCGAGGTCAATACGCGACGGCGGTGTTCGTCTGCGGCCATATCGATAAAATCAATGATGATAATGCCGCCTAAATTACGTAAACGTAATTGGCGAGCAATGGCTTGTGTCGCTTCGACATTGGTATTGAAAATGGTTTCTTCTAGATTACGACGGCCAACAAATGCACCGGTGTTAATGTCTACGGTAGTCATTGCTTCGGTCTGATCAATGATCAAATACCCGCCAGATTTAAGTTCGACCTTACGCTCTAATGAACGTTGAATTTCATTCTCGGTATCGTACATATCGAAAATGGGCTTATCACCTTCATAAAGTTCCAGCTTCTCGGTTAGCTCTGGTACATATTCGCTGGTGAATTCTTTTAGGTTTTCAAACTCCTGACGAGAGTCCACTAAGATCTTAGTCAGCTCTGTCCCAACAAAATCACGCAGGATACGTTGCGATAGTCCCAATTCCCCATACAAAGTCGAACGGGTTTTATATTTACTGCGGCGCTCAGTTACTTTGGACCATAGTCGCTTCAAAAATGCCGCATCCTGAGACATTTCTTTTTCATCTGCGCCTTCAGCCGCGGTCCGGATGATAAAGCCACCATCTTCGTCACAATAACGTGCAACGACCTTTTTGAGGCGCTCACGCTCCGCTTCGCTCTCAATACGCTGAGAAACGCCAACATGACTCGCGCCCGGCATAAAGACAAGATAACGAGATGGTAAGGTGATATCGGTTGTTAGGCGCGCGCCTTTAGTACCAAGCGGATCTTTAACCACTTGAACAACAATGTCTTGTCCCTGACGGACCAGTTCAGAAATATCACGAACTTGAAATTGCTGCTTTTCGTTTTCTGCTACACACTCTGTATGCGGTACGATATCAGACGCGTGGAGAAATGCGGCTTTATCTAAACCAATATCGACAAATGCAGCTTGCATGCCCGGTAATACCCGGCTGACTTTGCCTTTGTAAATGTTCCCGACAATACCCCGTTTTGCTTCACGTTCAACGTGGACTTCTTGTAAAGCTCCACCCTCAATCATGGCCACACGAGTCTCACTCGGGGTCACGTTGATCAACAACTCTGCACTCATGAGCGCACCTCAATTATGAAATTATAAGAATTCGTGCAAGAGCTGGTCAGTTTCAAATAATGGCAAACCAACCACCGCATGGTAGCTACCTTCTATACGCGTGACGAATCGCCCACCTATACCCTGAATACCATAACTGCCAGCTTTATCGCATGGTTCACCTGTGTGCCAGTATTGTTCTATTTCTTCTTCTGACAGGCGCTTGAACCATACATTTGTCGTTACAACGACCGTTTTCTTTTTCTCTTTATTTGCGACTGTCACCGCCGTCATAACTTGATGACTGCGATCAGACAATTGCATCAACATCTGTTTAGCATGGGACAGATCCGCGGGCTTCTCCAGTACAATGCCATCAACCACCACAATGGTATCGGAGCCAACAACCACAGAATCCGGTGCTAATGCAACACCTGCTAATGCTTTATCTTGTGACAAGCGCGCAACGTATTGCTTCGCGGATTCATCGTTTGATTGCTGCTCTTCAACATCAGTACAAATGATTGAAAAGTCGTACCCAAGATGACTCAATAATTCTTTTCTTCTTGGCGAGCCAGAAGCCAATACGAGCTGTTTTTTTGTCATACTATTTCACATGCCAATGGCGTCTCACTCGACGCATCAATAAAAACATCCACGGCCACAAGATGCAGTTTATCAATCCACTCCAAAGAGAGAGCGGATTAAAACTAATATCTTGAATTAGGTATTCACCGAAGAAAATCAGGCCTTCTAGAACTATCGATAGCAGTCCGATGATGATCGCTTGTTGCCACAGAGCCATATTGCGTAACACCAAAAAGTTCAGTGCCACAATGTAGATGACAATGGACATCATCATCCCTCGGATCCCAAGAGTTGAACCAAGAAGCAAATCCCACAGTAATCCTAAGATCAGCGCGGTACCTACATTCACTCGATGCGGCAATGCCAATACCCAATAACAAGTAACAAGCAATAGCCAAGAAGGACGCATTAGATCCAAAATGCCCGGCCAAGGAATGGTTTGTAGCGTCAGCGCTAACAGAAATGAGCAAAAAATGGCCATTCGGCCTCGCATGAAACTACTGGCCACTATTCTCACCTTCTGTCATGTTTTCTGGTGCAGCCTGAATCACCTTTTCTTGACGGGCGTCATTGGGCCAAATCAGCAATAAATAACGTAAGCGCTCAAAATCCACCACTGGATCGGCCTCTATCAGGGCAAACTCCCTTCGGCTATCTCGCTCAACTTTGGAAATATGAGCAACAGGATAACCTTCTGGATAAACACCACCCAAACCAGAGGTCACCAATAAATCATCTTGCTGGATGTCAGTACTAATGGGGATGTGTTCGAGCTGGATCTTATCGACTTGACCATTACCGGAAGCAATGACACGAATATCATTGCGGATCACCTGAACAGGGATCGCACTATTGCTATCTGTCAGTAGCAACACACGGCTGTTATGCGCAGAAACGAACGTGACTTGCCCGACGATCCCTTTGTCATTAGCAACGGGCTGTCCAACATAAACACCATCTACATGGCCTTTATCAATCACCACTTGGTGACGATAAGGTGAAGTATCTACCGCCATAACTTCGGCTACCACTTTTCTTTCGTCACGAACGAAAGAAGAGCCCAGCAATTTGCGAAGTCGCTGGTTTTCCTCACGGTATTGGTCGAGCAACAACAAATCACTCTTGAGTCTTAACACTTCTCGTTTAAGGGTCTGGCTGGTTGTCAACAACGTCTGGCGAGTATGAAAGCGCTCATAAAAACCATCAAACATGGTACGAGGTAGATCCGCAACATATTGAATTGGAGAAACCAGACTGTTGAGCAGGTAGCGAACCTGAGTAAATGCACCTAAACGACTATCAGCCAGCATAAGGCTGGCTGATAGGATCACGGCGAAAAATAGTCGTAACTGAAGTGAAGGTCCTCGGCCAAAAATCGGCTTCATTCTTATTGAGTTCCTTGTATAAGTACACTTAGCCTGAGCAAAGGCTCAGGCTAAGTTATTATTCTTCGCTGAATAGATCGCCGCCATGCATGTCGATCATCTCAAGGGCTTTACCACCACCTCGAGCAACACACGTCAGTGGATCTTCTGCGATAACAACTGGAATGCCTGTTTCTTCAGTCAATAGGCGGTCAAGATCTTTCAGCAGTGCACCACCACCAGTAAGAACCATACCGTTTTCTGAGATGTCAGAAGCTAGCTCAGGTGGACACTGTTCTAGTGCAACCATCACAGCAGAGACAATACCTGTAAGTGGCTCTTGCAACGCTTCCAGAATTTCGTTTGAATTCAAGCTAAAACTACGTGGCACACCTTCAGCAAGGTTACGACCACGAACTTCAATCTCTTGAACTTCATCACCAGGGTAAGCAGAACCGATTTCATGTTTGATCTTTTCTGCCGTTGCTTCACCAATCAAGCTGCCGTAGTTACGACGAACATAGTTAATGATCGCTTCATCAAAGCGGTCACCACCAATACGAACTGATGAAGAGTAAACCACACCGTTTAGAGAGATCACCGCAACTTCTGTCGTACCACCACCGATATCGACCACCATCGAACCTGTTGGCTCAGAAACACGTAGGCCCGCACCAATTGCTGCCGCCATCGGCTCATCAATTAAGTATACTTCGCGAGCACCTGCACCCAATGCAGATTCACGGATCGCACGTCGCTCAACTTGCGTCGAACCACAAGGGACACACACCAATACGCGCGGGCTTGGTTTTAGAATGCTGTTGTCATGAACTTGCTTAATGAAGTGCTGTAGCATTTTTTCTGTTACGTAAAAGTCGGCGATCACACCATCTTTCATCGGACGTATAGCAGAAATATTACCAGGTGTACGACCTAGCATTTGTTTTGCAGCGTGACCTACAGCAGCAACGCTTTTACCTGCACGGTTACGATCTTGTCGAATGGCAACAACTGAAGGTTCGTCAAGGACGATACCCTGTCCTTTTACGTAAATAAGAGTATTGGCAGTACCTAAATCGATAGATAGGTCATTAGAAAATATGCCACGAAGTTTTTTGAACATATTCTTCGCTCGTCCTGAAAGAATTATAAGATAGAAAATTGCACTAAATGTACCAATGCCTTGCCATCACAGCAAGGCATTGTGGCGTAAACATGGACTGAAACACGCATTTTCTAACAGATTCCTTACTTAGGGGCATTATTTCTAATTATTTACCTAAGTTACTGACCCGTTAAACCCGTTTCTCCACGAAATAGCACTTTATCATTACCACGGAAAACGCCAAATGTTATTACACTGGACGGATCTTCATCACCGACACCGCGCCAATTGTATTGCAACCATGGTTGAGCAATGTTGGTAGTGCCACAAGTTACCCCCGTTTGGCCAATTTGGGGGGAAGTATCGGCTAACCGCATCCAGAACCGCACACGTTCTTGCATAGCCCCAGAAGAGTGTGCAACAGCATGAATTTCATTCGACTGTCCGTTTGCCACATGCTTCCAGTTTCCAACGCTATCTGAGCCAGAAAGATGCGAGTCAGAGCTGGCCCCGCCTGACGTTAGAATCTCTTTACAGGTATAGTTATTTGGCGTGGCCAATAACGAAGCAGAGTCGTCATTATTCGTTTCAAACCGCCCTTGATGCCAATATTCAACCCGTAGCGGGATAGCGGCATCTTGTCCGGCTAAACTAGAAACGCTATCCATAACCATCCGTCCATAACGAACTGGAGGCTGGGTTAGCAAGGCTTGCTCAGAAACAACTGAATTTTGTGAAAAGCTGACAGGATCTACCCCGGTAATTTGCAATCCAAAGCTTGTCGTTGTTGAACCTAGATCAGACGTATTAAATGGCCCATTCGCTGTACTAGTTACTTCTGCGGGCGTTGTATAATTGCGCTTCAACATTGCGTTGGTGTCATTCAGAAACCATTGAGACTCACCATTATTATTGCTTTGCCACTGCCCATTCAATAGGTCAAGGACTAAGGTATTATTGATTGAGTCATCAGCATCGCTAGCAAATTTCGCCAGCAAGCTTTGCGCAAACAAGTGATAGTTCTTCAACGGTACGGTCGCATCTTTAGCGTAAGCCTGAACCACCACTTCAGCACTCTCAAAGGGTTGTCCCATGTATGCAATACCACCTTGATCATCAGGGGCATCCCAAGTGACTTGTTCTATGGAAAAAGAGTCTGGATAGAAACGTCCTACACCACGAACAGCGGCATCAATAGCTTGCCAATACCCTGAATTAGACGTATCGGCGACAATTTTCACACTGCCGACTTCAGACCAACTTAATGAAGAAAACTGGTGCTTCTTATTGCTATCGGCAGCCGTATTCGCTTGAGTCAATGAGCCTGTTAAACTACCAGCGACACCGGTTGATGGGCTGTCAATTTCATGTGTTAGGTTGAGAGTAAATGCAGGAGCACCAGACAACGAAGCATTATTTAAAGGCGATAAGTCACAGTAATCATAGGTTCCTGCGACATAACTTTTAACTCGGGTATTATCGTACTGTGCATTAGATTGCCAAGCGATAGGATAAACATTCAGTGAAAAGCTTTCTCCAGCGGAAACAAGTCCCGCTCCTGACTCTGCAGTACCATTGATATTACTGGCGCTACAAATCGCAAACGTCCAAGGCCGAGCGTAAAGCATGAAGCTACCAACAATCTCGACGTCTTCTTCATCAGGGCAGCCTTGTATATTCGGACCAAAATCGCTACAGCTAATGGTGTCCTTCAGCTCCCCATTGAATTGACCAGCTTCATCAAATTTGATTTCACCGTCGCCCTTGCCATTTTTCACTGATGCAGAAAACGTCAGCTTATTCGCATAAATGCCAGACTGAGGAACAAAATCCGATACTGTGATATCTGATTGATCAAACGTTTGATCGTAGTTAATCGTGATCGGTTTGTTGTTCGCATTGCATGCGAGTGCTTTAATCGCAACGGTTTCACTTTTTCCGGCAATCAGCTTCAACGGATCATTGTTGTTGATTTCTAGCTTAGCAGGTACGAACAATAACTCTGAACGATCAAAGATCGAGCTCTTAGAATCCAGCTCGGCTTTAATCTCAATATCTTCATAGGCATGATCCGATTTACTGTCGATTGTGAACTCAAACCACCCTTCCTGAGAATTAAAGCCATGTGAAGTGAACGACAACTTATTGGATCCTGATTCAGACAAAGTCACCGTTTCGTTTCCAACATCATATAAACGGGTCCCATTACTATCGTATGCAACCACGTAAACTTTATTTTCGTCTTCACACGTCAGATGATAGTTATTCGGTAACACTTCAAGCCGAGAAATGGATGCAGTCGGTGGCTCACCACAAGTTAACCCACTGTCGCCGTACAGGTTATTGTAATTGCCACTGACATAAAGGCTGTAAGCCGTGATCCCACCTTTAATCGTATTATTGTTGCCTCCAATATCTACGCCACCTCGGGTCACAGAGTAAGGGTTAACATAAATGTATGCATTCACCACTATTTTGTCTGCCTGAGTAGGTAATACGAAGTGGGCATTATTGCCCCGACCAATCATTAACAGATCTTCAGGTTTTCCTTTCGCATTAATCCCTACTGATGCATTGGCAAAAACGATTTGATTGTAGTGGATCTGCGTTTTATCTTGGATTTGAATGGCAGATCTAGTGGCAGAAAGATCTAACTTATCGAAGTAATAAACACCGCCACTGAGCACTTGCGTTCGTGAGCCATCCACCACTAAATCACCATATTCACCTGGCGGCAACGTAGGACAGGAGCCTGAACGACAACGTTTATCCGGTCGCCCTTGTGCGTTATATGCAGAAAATGTAAAAGGAAAATCCTCTATTGGCGTCCGATCAATAAGGCATGTTTTGGTTGAAGAGGGATACTTACATTGGGCACGGTTACCCTGATTCTGATAAAACGCTAACCCCTGATTGTCTCTGACAGGATGGATGTAGTTACTCAACCCGGAAAAACCGATGCTCCCCGAATATATCTGACCATTGTAATAAGAGTTTGTTTGTGCAACAGATGGGACATACTTACAGATCAAATCAGACAAGGCTTCGTCTTCAGGCAAGGTGCCGCAAGCCCCTTCAGTAATACAGTTATGATCTTCCACTTCAGCATTAAATTCATAACCAACTAAATCAATACGAATAGATGGTGAGTAAAATCCATTGGCACCAGTTGTATTGGTAAGGTTGTAGTTGGAAATATACTCTTTGCGAACGCCATCAACATAGTAACTCAAAGTCCCCAAAATATTGCCTTGGGCATCAACCCTCACACTGTCAAATTTGACTTGAAAGGTACGAGTTTTCCCCTCATAAATATAGCTACGCTCATAAAAAGCAGGGTTGTATGAACGAAAATTCGTATCATCAGTCCAAACCGGATAATAATAGGAGCCAACTAACCTTACTCGGTTTGAGCCTTCTGACTCCATCTCAAAAGTGACACAAAATCCCTTACGGGCATCCACTCGAGTACCACTCTCAAGGCACTGATTGGCATTCACAGAAAATGAGCTCAAGGCAATCAATAAGCTACATATCCACAATAATCGATACAACACGCGCTTGTACATCATTCGTCTGTCACCCATAACTCTTGTACCCGTCTTACCTCAAATACCCCACTGCCACACGTTACCTGAGACTCTAACCGATACATATTGCGACCATTTAATGCACCACGAGACTCACACCGGATCACAGGTGCTTGACAGCTGGAAGCAGTCACGCTTGAGACTGCGCCACTGACAGCACTGCAATTTACGGCCAAGTCAGGAGTTACAGTGCTCAGTGGATACATTTGAGTTAATGCCCACTCATTGGCTGAATGAGCAAGTAACCAAGCCTGATTGCCTAAAATATCTCTAGTAAATGCGTCGTTATTAGACCATTCAATTCGAGTTAATGTAGACGCGAGAAAACCCAGTACGACCAAGGTAAATACGACAACGACATACAGGTTTCCTTGTTGTTTACTCTTATTATGGAACATTTAGCACCTGCACATCTTGCTCAAAGTGAGTTTGCTCATCACCTCGACTAAATTGAAGGGATATATGCACTAATCCACCACGTTGGATATTAGCGCCTGAATAGTCAAAGCTCCCTTTTGTCACACTATCGGCAACCACAGTATTATTTCGGCGGATAAAACCTTCTGATGGATCGACGCAATAGGTCACCTGATTGCTGGCGCTGAATATGTAATGACGACTTCCAACGGAGTCCCCAACAATTGAACTGGCAACATTTGCGATGGAGAACACCGCACCAGATTGCGTAACAGAGCTGAGGGAAATAACGTTATCCGCCTGAGAAAGCGAAGAGGTGGGGTTAATGATCAAGGTTCGAGGCGCCAATACACTTTGACTAGCACCATCTTGGCCAACAATGAATTGTAAATCCGCACCAGAAACTGAATAGAACCCTGAATAGTCAATCGGATAAAAGGAGAAGCAAGATTGTGTGCCATTTTGACTACTGGTGAACACATTTGGCAGCGCATGGCGGATTTCTCGGGTCATTTTTTCCAGAACAAACCTAGCTTGAGTTTGTAATCTCTGACGCTCGACTGTATCGGCATACCCTTGTGCACCAAACTCAACAAAGCCAGCGATTCCTAACACTAAGATCCCGCCAACAATGATGGTTAGGATCATTTCAATAAGGGTAAATCCATTTCGCTTCATCAATAATTCCCCTTATAGGCAGTAAGAGAAATAGGCGTTTGATTACTGGCAGAAATGGTCAGTAATACTCTCTTTATTGTGAAAGCGTTGTAACCCGAAGGGTAATTAACCACAACATCAACTCTGAAGTTTTGATAGGTCGTTTGTGCCTCACCAAGCAAGGTATTCAAATTACCGCATCCACCTGTTCCTTCTGGCGTCCAACAGCCGTGGTAATCATCCACGTCATTGTATTGCAGAACATCAGACTCTTCTGGCCCCAAGTCATTTGCAGCAGTGCAAGAAGGAACCGTTTCTCCTACGATCGTTTCCCCACACCGCACTCGCCCACCATTGAAGTCACTGTTATGGTCAAAGCCCTGTGCAAGGATTTGAGCCATTAGACTTTGTCCTAGTGCCGCCACGCGAGTCTGATAATGAGGATTCGCCGAACGCTCAATTTGAGGCTGGAGAAAGCTAACAATAGTAATCATTGCAAGCCCCATCACTACAATCACAATCACACTTTCAATCAGAGTAAACCCCTTAGAAAGACAACGACTTGAGCTCATAGACACACCCCACGAGACACATATCCTTGGCTGTTAACACACACTCTTGTCTGGCTGTCCGATGCCGTTAATAAAATATTAATGCCGCTACTTGCTGCACCTTCGGGATTCCCGAGAAGATCAAAGGTGACTGTTGATAAGTTTGGTGTAGCAGAAAAACTCAGTTCTGGAACCCGAACTAGGTCACTGCGAGATTCATGACTCCCAGATGAGCATGCTGCTAAAGAGCCAACACATTGATTACCAATAGAGAGGATAAAATTCGTATTTGCGCTGCTATCACCTAGGTTGGATTGCATCCGATTCACTTGGACTTGCCGGATCACAGAAATCATTTGCTCTTGTGCGGCAAAGGCTGAAAAACTCCCCACACCAATATAGCGACTTGCAGCATAGGCAGACACAATAGCGATCAGTAAGATCACGACGATCAACTCGACCAGAGTAAATCCTTGGGAAGATCTATATACCATCACGCGATGCTCACCTCATTCCTTGGTATTAGTTAGTATACCTCAATATAACTTGAGCAATTGTTTTGAAAGAATTTTTGAGAAGAATAGAGAAGAAAGGCCAGCTTTGCTGGCCTTTCTTATATTAACAATCGTTTGCCGTAATTGTAGGCTCACTGTCGGACGTTGCCATATCATACTTAACAGAGCAAGATGAATTAGTAGCACTTGTATAACCTTTGAAGGTATAAGCAACAGTACCTGTTGAATTAGAACCAGACACCACTTCCCAATCATCAGCAAGACCACTAACTGCTTTACCGATACCATTCTCACTTGCTTCAGGGTAACCATTGGTAGTATTAACCGTGTCATTGCCCATAGAAATAGAGCCATTGCCACTTTCTGTGCCATTGATTGCCGATTTGCCATATACAATGCCAGCCGCTCCCTGCATTGCACCTTTTAAACCCTGCAAAGACGCGTTACGAGCGTCATCTTGTAGATTAAGAAAACGAGGTGCTGCCGTTACAGCCAGAATACCCAGAATAACTATTACCACCACCAACTCGATAAGGGTAAAACCGCCTTGTCTTTTCATAGTTTACGTCTCTCTAAAAATGAATATTTATTGTTTTTGTTACTGCAACGAAACGGTAACGCGACCAGTTTTCGCTTCATATACGAATTGGTGAGCGCTTCCCCCTTCCTGTTGAATATAGGTACATGTTGCAGCGCCTGTATTTGCCACTGCGGCGTATTTAATATCTGAATCCTGATCCGCTTCTGTCTGTGTCCCTACCTTGGGTGGGTTTTGCAACAGATTGTTCATCAGGTCAACACAAGCTTGTTCGGTCAGCCCTGAGGGGAAGGCCCCACCAGTATCTAGCCCCAACGGATAGCCATCACGAAAATCAGTATTGCTGCCATTACTATCTTTGCTTCGGGTTAACCAGAAATCGACACCATCGTAATTCACCGTGTTGTACTTTTCGCCGCTGATTATGCGTGAGGGGCGAGCTTCTGCCTCCCATTGAGCCCTTGCAGAAAGCACGCCAGTTGCGTAACCACCCGCGACACCTTCAATACTGGCTTTCTTTGCTTCATCAGTAACATCAAGAAACCGAGGCAGTGCTGCAACGGCTAATAAACCCACAACAACAATGACTACCACTAGCTCAACCAGAGAGAAACCAGACTGTCTGCTATACATAATGCCTCACACTTGAGTTTGTACGACGTCAATGCACACTAATAATATATCGCCGTGTAAAATAATAAAAATGCTATTTAGCAATAAAGTTTATACCAACAGAGAATTTACCATCCTTTAGCTCAACCTCTACAGCCTGATGCTCTCCATCTAAGTATCTACATTTCACGAGCCAATTACTTGAGTTAGTTATCATTTCTGACTCTTCAGCAACTAAAACTCGATTTTCAGGATAAAGAATCTCCAACCACTTCATACATTCAATATTACCCTGCTCATCTATTGGTACTAACCATCCATTTGCAGAAAAGCGCAAAGTATGTGGCTCTACCACCAGCTCTGAAGGTTGTCCATGCAGTAACCATTCCTGCTTATAAAAACTGGCACGTTCAGTCATTCGCTTACTAGCAACCAACAGATTGGTATGCATCGCCTCTTTTTCTACCTGCTTCCACGAGTATAGAAAAACAGCGATCAAAACAGTCACAATGGTAAGCCATAATGCAAACCGTCCACGTTGTGCCACTTGAAGCATGTTATCCCTTAAGCGCGTCGAGCATGCCCCACATAGGCAAGAAAATGCCGAGGGCCAGTATTAGCACCATACCGGCAACGACAACGAGCAAGATAGGCTCGATACGTGCCGTCAGCGTTTTCAAATCATAGTCGACCTCACGGTCATAAAAGTCGGCAACTTCTAACAACAGTTCGTCAATACGGCCAGTCTCTTCCCCGACAGAAATCATTTGAATAACCAAAGGGGTAAAAACACCGCTATTGATTGCAGTGGAAGAAATGGTTCCACCTGCTTCAATTGAGGCCTTCATTTCCAATAATCGCCCTTCAAGAAACTTGTTATCTAAAGCTTCTGCGGATAACGACAATGATTGGTTTAGCGGCACCCCTGCTTTAAGCATTAGCGCAAAAGTACGAGAAAATCGAGAAAGTTGTGCCCGATTCACAATGCCGCCGACCACAGGCATCCTGAGTCTAAACTTATCCCAACGCTCTCGGCCATTGGCGGTATTCAACCAAGTTCGAAATGCAAATAGCGCTCCAACCATGGCGGCAAGCAGCCACACCCAGTAATTGACAAAAAAGTCGGAAGTCGTGATCAAAATTCTTGTAGGTAGCGGAAGATCAACACCAAACCGACTAAACATGTTGGCAAACTGAGGGATCACCTTTAAGTTGAGGACAAACATGGCCACAACAATAAAGCTGATGACAAACGTCGGGTAACGCATTGCCGTTTTGATCCGCTTACGGGTTTCTAACTCTTGTTCATAATAATTAGCAAGCTGAAGTAGTGCTTCATCCAAGCGACCTGTGTTTTCACCTACATTGATCATGGATACAAACAAAGGGCTGAATACCGTGGAATGCATTTGCATCGATGCTGACAAATTACGGCCGTTGGTTAACTCTTGCGTCACCTCTTCTAGGGCTTCTCTGAGCTGTTTATTGCTGCAATTTTGGGTCAAACCACGAATCGAACGCAGTAAAGGAACCCCCGCTTTGGTCAAGCTATACAGCTGTCGGCAAAATATCACCATCACTTCAAGTGGAACAGCTGTTTTTAACAAGGCTTTAAGATCGATATTGAAGCTGCTTGCTGAAGCTCCCGAAGTAATCGAGGTTGGGATCACTCCTTTACTCAGTAACGATTCAGCAGCTAACTCTTCGTTAGCCGCTTCCACTTGCCCAGAAATCTTTGCACCATCAGAGCTTCGCCCCTGATATCGATATATCGGCATGATTTACCTTTAAATATAAATAGCCTGAGTCATACCGGATGCATCACCTTCACCGAGATTCATCACTTCATCCAGGCTCACTTCACCCTTTAATGCTAACTCCATCGCCGCAGCTAACAATGGCTTGTACTCTTCATTGTTTCGCGCTTGTTGAGCAAATAACACAGCGTCGTCGGCTCTCAAAGCATCCATCATGGCATGATCAAGTTCGAGCATTTCAAATACCCCTACACGCCCACGATAACCAGTGAGGTTACAATTTTGGCAACCTCGACCACGCATAAAATTGGCACTCTCTTGATTTGGAAAACGCTGTGCAAGCCACTGACGGCGTGACTCATCCACATCATCCTGAGTTTTACAGTCTGGACATACTTTACGTACCAGTCGCTGAGCCACAACGGCTCTCACCGCACTTGCGACAAGATACCCTGGCGCGCCCATGTCAATCATGCGCAAAGCACTGTCTATGGCATCATTGGTGTGCAAGGTACTTAGAACTAAGTGGCCAGTCAGAGCGGCTCGTAAACCAATTTCGACCGTTTCATGATCTCGCATCTCCCCGACGAGGATGATGTCAGGATCCTGACGTAAAAACGTTCTCAGGACCGTTGAAAAATCGAGGTTAATTTTAGGATTTACCTGAACCTGACTGATCCTCGGTAAGCGATATTCCACTGGGTCTTCAGCAGTGATGATCTTCTTACCGGGCTCATTGAGCTCACTAAGTGCCCCATATAAGGTGGTGGTTTTACCAGAGCCTGTTGGTCCCGTTACCAAAATCATGCCATGAGGGCGTTTCAATTGGCGCCGCAGCCTTTCTAGCAGGTCAGCAGGTATCCCCGACTCCTCTAGTTTGCGTATCCCCATTGATTGGTTTAGCAGACGCATAACGACCGATTCGCCATATTGCACAGGCATCGTCGACATACGGATATCGACCGACTGTCCTTTAGCTTTAATATTAAAGCGACCATCTTGAGGTAGGCGTTTTTCTGAAATATCGAGATTTGCCATCAACTTAAGGCGAAGGACCAGTGCTGGTGCAATATTGACTTCATTCAATAAAGTTTCGTGTAATACACCATCGATACGTTGTCTTAAGCGTAAAATATTTGCATCCGGCTCAATATGAATATCCGATGCCCCCACTTGGATCGCATCTTCAAATAATGAATTGATCAGCTTAACAACCGTCACTTCTTCGCTATCTTGATCTTCGATATTAAAATCAAACGCTTCAGTAACTTGGTGCTCTGCTTGGAGTTGCTCCGCAAACGAGGCAATCTCTTTAGTACGACGATAATAGCGATCAAAACCCTCAACCAACTGCTTCTCTGGTGTGATCACAAACTCTACATTGTAATTTGGCAGTTGGCTCAACAGCGCTTCTTGGGCAAATAAGTCTGCAGGATCACTCATGGCAATACGTAATGTATCGCCATTACGCCCAATAACCATCGCACGAAGACGTCGTGCATGAACTTCGGATAGCAATTGCACCGCATCGACATCTACATTCGCGCGGCTTAAGTCGATAAGAGGTACACTTAACTGCTGAGATAAGAAAGTCAGCATTTGGTGATCAGTAAGAAATCCCAGCTCGATCAGGGCGGCACCTAATTTACGTCCTGTCGTTTTCTGCGCAGCTAAAGCTTGCTCAACTTGTTCTTCGGTAATAATGCCTTCTTCAACTAACAAGTCACCAAGGCGTTTACGCAGCTTAATTTGCATTCGGCTTCTCCTCTAGACGGCTGAGTAGCGTTAGCCGATCGCGAATAAATTGTTGTGATTGACTCGAAATGCCGACTTTCAACAGCGCTTTCTTATAGGATTGTTGTGCAGAAGTGAGGTTAAGAGCTCGCTCTTGTTGAATACCTAACCCAAGCCACCAACGTCCATTCTCTGGTTCTAACTGAACCAGTTGTTGATAGCTTTCAAGCGCTAATGCATCCTGATTAGCTTTCTGAGCCAATGCAGCTCGCAAAGACAAATATTTTACGCTGGCAGGCTTGGTTAGTTGCATTAGTGGCACTAAAGCCGCTTGTTGTTGATTCTCTTTTATTAGCAACTTAGCCAATGCTATACGTACATCTTCATCATTAGGATATTGCCGGATCCCTTTTTGCAACAGCTCTGCCGCCTTGCGGGTATCCCCTTTCCCATAATAAAGTGCCGCCAGTTTCTTTCTCACATTGCTATCAGAAGGGGTATGCCGAAGTGCTATTTGAAATTGGGTTAACGCCTCATCTAGCTTGTTGCTCTCCATGGCTTTTTCTGCACGAATGATGGCCTTTTGAGCCAATTGCTCCGGAGAAAGCTCCACTTGCTCAACAATGACATTTTGAGGTTGAATTGGGTTGGTGTTTTCTAGATGCTCTTTTACGGGGGCGGTCTTTGAAGTTGTACTTTTCTTTACCGGAACCGGTCCAGCTTTTTCTGTTGTTCCAGTTGGTTGGGCTACAGAATTAGAGGCAAAATAAAGTTCGCTATCGGTACGACTCTTTTTGCTTGTCGGAGATGGGGCAAGCATAACCTCAATACTGGCTTGCTCGTCATTGATAGGTTGAGAAGAATAGCTAGGCTGCGTAACGGAAATTGGTTGGGATTGTGACACCGCCCATCCGCCCATCGCCATACTTAAAGTAAATCCTGCGATAAGCCAAGGTAAAACAGGCCGTTGTTTAATTTTTGGTACGTCTGCTCTTACAATATTCTGTGTTGAGCGGCGCTTTTCAGCTAAATCCGTTAGCGCATCATTAATAGCACTCATGTGTTACTCCATCCCCACAAGCGCGGGCTTTTAAATCTAGGCTTACAGCTATCAAAAGTATCGTGAATGGCGTCATATAACTGGTGATTGCTCACCTGCATCGTAGCTTGGCAGCACGCTAATACCATTGCTTTACTGGTGATTTGGTTGATCAGCCGAGGTATTCCTTGGCTTGCTCGCCAAATTGCTTTTTTTTGAGCAAGGTTGAATATCGAACTCACGCCACCTGCTTTTGTTAAGCGGCTATCGATATAAGCAACAACTTCATTGAAATTTAAAGCACGTAAAGAAACATTGTAGCTAATTCGTTGACGAAGCTGGCGTAAATGGTGCAGTGCTAACCGTTCATCAAGTTCAGGTTGTCCAAACAACACGATTTGCAACAATTTGCTTTGTTCCGTTTCGAGGTTGCCAAATAAACGCAATACTTCTAATGCTTCATCACTAAGGGCTTGGGCTTCATCGACAACCAGAACAACACTTTTGTTTTGTTTGTTTAAAGCAAGCAACCGTTCCTGAATATCACCGACGACCGTAACAGCGCTACTTTCCAATCCAAGTTCTCTAGCAATAGCTTGACGTAGCTCATCACCATCTAAAGCGGGATTCGGTAAATAAACCAGTTGAACATCGTCCCCCATTTGGTTTATCAACATCCGACAAACCATGGTTTTTCCGGTCCCCACCTCTCCACTGACTTTAATCACCCCTTCATCCATAGCTAACGCAGCTAACACAGTTTGAATCGCTTCATAGTGTGGGGCTAACCCTAAAAACATTTCTGTGTCTGGGGTTAGATGAAATGGGGCTTGCTTAAGACCAAAGTGCTCCAAATACATACATTACTGGCTATCTTCTTCGGGGAACCACTCTTGCAACAAGTCACGCGAGCGTTCCAATTCTTTTTGCCAAGTGTTCACACCGACCACCGTTGGCTTGAGCAAAATGACCAATTCGGTTTTTTCTGTCAGCTTCGACTTATTTCGGAATAAATGACCTACACCCGGTATATCACCTAATAATGGGACTTTTGATACCCGGTCGAACGTATTGGATTTCATCAGACCACCAATAACCACTACATCACCATCTTGAGCACGAATCACCGAGTCAGACTCACGAATTGAGCTGCGAGCTAAAGGCAAGGTAATACTGGTGTTGCCATAACCAATTTCTTTCACTTGCTCATCCACTTCAATCACTGCAGGGTGCACATGCAATAACACATTCCCCGCATCATCAATTTGTGGCGTCACATCAAGAGAGATGCCCGAAAAGAATGGTGTAAGCTCAACTTCTGGTGCTGGATTTGCGTTATCACCACTTCCAACAACGCTCGATAAGTCCGTTACATAATATTCATCGGTACCCACTTTGATCACAGCTTTCTGGTTATTCGATGCCGTTACTCTCGGACTGGACAGAACATTCAAATCACCCTGAGTTGCCATGAAATTCAATACAGCGTCAAAGCTACCACTGGAAATAACAATATTGCTTTGTCCTGCAAGTAAGGTACCTATCGCATCTAAACCAGGTAGCGTAAAGCCCGGGTCTTGTGGAAGACTTCCTTGACCAATAGTGAAGTCCGTACCATTAGAGGAAAAAGCTTTAGACCAGTTAATGCCTTGTTGATAACCATCACTCAAGGTCACTTCTAGAATTTTTGCCTCTAAGATCACTTGGCGATGCATGCGCTCTTGTGAAGCTCCAATAAAATTTCGCACTTCACGAATCTGATCAGGGTAAGCACGGATGGTAATCAAACTAGCCTGTGGGGTAACCACTACACTTTGACCATCACTAGAGCCAATCAGCTGAGCAACGGCCGTTTGTAACTGTGGCCAAAAATCACTTTCACTGATGGTCTCGATTTCAGTTCCACCTTTGGCACTGCTTGAGCTACTGCTACCAGAAGAATTTGATGAAGATGAACTTGAAGACGAAGAAGAGGAGTCTGAATCCGTGTCTGTGTTTGTAATTGTTCCGGTTGTGATTGATGTTAGCGAACGTCCCGAACGCTTAAACTGCAAATAATCGACAGGAAGGGTCACTGTACGAAGATCGGCAGGATAAACTTGAATGACTTTTCCTGAGAGTTCAATCTCATAGCCGTACATATCACGGATCACCGAAAGCACTTCATCAAGGGTGACATCAGTAAGGTTAACCGTCACTTTGCCTTTTACGCCAGGGTGAATGGCTGCGCTGTATTCCGTGCCACGCACTAAACTGGTAAAAAATGCACGAGCTTCCACGGCATCCGCTTTAATACGGTAGCGTTTCAACGTTTGATTTTCTGGTGAGACTGCCGAGTCTAACTCAGGCATTAAATCTGCTTCCACAGATGCAGGCAACACATCGATAGCTTTGCTATTAGACTCATTAATCGCCTGATTAAGGGCACTTTTTGCTTCCACCGGATCCCGGTGTCCCATTGAGCATCCTGCCAGTGAGGCGATGGTGATAGCTAAAACGAGTTTACGCATACTATTCTGATAACCTTATTGTTTTACATCTTTAGAGAAAAGTTCTAATTTCCACTGCCTTTTCCCCTTTGAAACCGTCACGAATTCGGCATCAATGTTGATGACTCGAAAGCCATTAATCACTTGCCCACGCTCCAATACTTTATTACCCATAATCGCCTGACAGTCTGAGCCGTTAACGCAGATAATGCTTTGCAGTTTAGGTAACGAATAAACAGCTTTTTTACTATTCGATTGAGGGGAAGTTGATTGAGTCCAATCTAATGGTGCAGTTGGATCACTGGCAGCAAAACTACTTGCCGAAATCAAACAGCTAAATACAAACCACCATTTAACCACCAATAAACTCCTGTCTTGTTCCCAAGGTATACACTTCCATGACTAATCGAGCTGACGGGTAGCTTTCCACTTTGTAGGTAAAGCTACGCCAATAATACTTCACTGGCAGTGACTCCAACGCTTCAAGATAAGCCAGAATATTAAAGTAACTGCCCGTCAATTCCACACGCACAGGGTGTAAATAATAACCAGTATAGTCTTTCCCTTCAGAGTCCGATGTAATGGGCTCGGCTGGCAATGACTCTAGAGAAACTAGATGCAATTCCTTGCTCTCAGTTAAAACCTCTTCCAATAACTGTGCCATTTCTGAAGGAGAAATGAGATTTTCGATGATCTTCGCCAATTGTTGCGATAAATTCTGGCTTTCTGTCAATAACTGGCTGTATTCCATATTGATCTCTTGATCGGGATCTTTCTTAAGTTTGGCGGTCACCGTCAGAATTTCGCCTTCTAAACGCTGGTTATTCACTTGAGTAGTGTCAATTTGTTTCTTCAGCTCGTTATTGACCTTCAATGATGGTTCAACCAATAACACGGCAAGGCCAATAAAAATGGCCACAAAACCACATATTGAGATCAGTCCCTTTTCACGACCACTTAAGGAAGCAAACTTATCACTTAGTTGTTGCCACTGCTGCTTCATGGTTGACCTCCGTCTTTCGCTGTCAGCTCGAAGGTAATGATGTCCTTTTCATTGCGACCAATTTTTAGCTTTTCAAACGTTCGACCAATGAGGTTCAACTCTTGTTTAAACTGTCTCACCCAATTTGGTATTGCCTTAGGCTCTCGAGCAACTCCCTGAAGATCAAGAGAGTGAGCATCCATGCGGATCTGACGCAATGCTATATCATCACGGCCTAACTGGGCCAATGAACGCATGACGCCAGAATAGCCAACTTGTTGTGATTCATCGTATTCGCCCATCGCTGTCATGGAGTCTTGTTTCGATTGAATTTCCAATTTAAGCCGCGCAACCGCAGCCACTTTTTCAGGGGAAGGCTTATGACGTGCCAAACGCTGATTCAAGCTGGTGAGTTGTTGAGTAAACTCGCTTTCTTGCGCCCTTTGCACGTGTAACTCGCGTTCAAGCTTAGTTTGTTGAAATTGAAACAATCCGAATACGGCAAGTAATAACACGGCTATCCCCGCCCAACATGCAACAATGAACGGAAGACTGAAGTAATCTTTTTTAGGTTTTAAGTACTCGGGATATAGGTTAATTTCTTCAGATTCGATGCGTGTAACACAGTGGGATAAGACTAACCCCGACTCATCATTTCGCTCAGAAAGAGCACTCACTTTCACACTTAAACGCTCTGCTAAGGCATTCGCGAGTTCTTGCTGCTCTTCTTCATCACAGCAAATTTTCATTTGGTGGATCGACGTTCCACGTAGCTGAGAGGATAAATAGTCAATCGATCGCTGCAGTTCCAGTGCGATACCATCTAACTGCAATACACTACTAGCAACACCGGTTAAAGGAGGCGTTATACCTCGGATATGGCGTTGGAAAGCACAGCTTCCTGCTACGTATGCACTAACTTTATAACCACTCTCTTTACTACGTTGGAGTAACAGAAAATCGTTCGGTTCGTCTACCGAATGTGCCCACACTTCCTCTTCAACTAAAACTTTTCCAAGACGCAGGTCTACTCCTGCTAGCTTTCGGTGTAACTCCAGAATAACGGACTTGGAAATCACGTACGCCTGAAGCTTATTACTTCCTGGCAACACGGCAGCATCGGCAATGATTTCTGTGACTTTTTCTGAAATGAGATCTTTAAGCAGAAATGGGAGGGCAACTTGAAGTTCATCATGAGGAAGATTTGGCTTCTCTATTTGATAGGTCTGATACAAACCAGAATGCAGGACAAGGTTAACTTGGCTTCCTTTCTGTGCAGATGCTTGAAGAATAGAAAGAAGCACCTCAACCCATGGTTGCCCTTTGAGAGGGATATGTTGAGGTAACGCATTCGATGGTGTAGTAAGATAGATAGCGCTGGGTTGAACAATGGCATTCACACATTCAGCCGAATCATTCTGTTTTTTGAATTTACCTAAAATTGAGTGCATCTTCATTCAGTTTTATTTTTTCCGCCACCGGTTTCGCCGCCCTACTTTTACTTTAGTCGTAAAATCATTCATAGCGGTCTGTTTTTCAATTGGAAGCAATTGTTCTTCTTTTTTAAAGAAGCGTCCTTGAACACCATTCACCCCTAGCTTAATCACCGTGTTGAATTCATTTTTCGTTTCAACACCGACAGCAATGAGTTGAGTTTTAAGCCCTCTACATGCGCCAAGCAAACTACGCACAAAAAGTTGGTTTTCATGCCTCTGATCAATTTGTTTAATCAGACTCCGGTGGAGTTTTAAATAATGGATTGGCAGATCTTTTAGATAATGCGTACTCACTATTGAGCGCCCAGCCTGACCCACTATGATTTTGCACCCTAAGCCTGATGCCATCTTAATAATGGGTCGCATATAATCGAGGTGTTTCACCAATCTCGCTTCAGCAAATTCCAACGTTAGCAAACCACGTTTATCAATGGGTAACTGAAGTAACTCATCCCTAAACCATTTTCGATATTCACGATCAGCAAAAGGAGTGACATAAAGATTAACAGAATAGTTTAGAGAATGCGTAGAGGATGACTTCAAAAAGTTGATAATCAAAGAGAAACTTGCCTTATCTAAGGTCATTTCATAACCAACTGATTCAATAGCCGCATTGAAATGAGAGGATTTAATCAATCCTTTTTCTGGATCATCAATCCGCACAAATAGCTCATGATGATCAATTTGCAGTTCTTGCTGACTATCAAGTAAGTAACATGGCTGCTCAAAAATAAACAACTTTTCAGGCTTCAACACCTGATCAAAAAGCGTTCTCCAACGGACACTGCCTCGCTCTTCATCTTGAGCGACCACTTTCTTGAAACGGTTCCATGTATTTACCCGTTGTAGCTGTGCACTTTTTAATGCGGTCTCCGCTTCATCCATGATACGACCTTGCCGCTCACCTTCACGATACATACTAATGCCAATATGGCACCAATTATCGGGCTCTAATGGATCTGGAGGGGTAAGTTTCGCGATTTGCTTTAAGCAGTTAATGGCGATATTTGACACGTCTTTGCTATTTAAGTGTGGCGCAAAAATGGCGAAGTCAGAATCATAATATCGAGAGAGAATAACGTCAGGATAACGTTGAATAATGTTCGAAAGCCCTTCACCAACTTCAACGATAAAGTCATTGGCAATTTGCTTGCCGCTTTCTTCTTTCAGTGCATCCCAATCATCAATCCGTAACAATAGAACGCCACCATTTGCCCCACTTTCCGTCACTGCTGATTCCAACTTACTATCAAACAATACTCGGTTGGCGGCACCTGTCAGTTGATCGAGGAACGTTTGTGTTCGGATAAAAGTATCAAACCGACTGCGCTCCTGCCGAGCATCTTGCAACTCTTCAATAACGCGGTCTAAGGCTTCACTCGCTGTATAAGGCCATTCGTTGATGTCTCCTTTGGCATATTCTTCCACTCGGCCCGCTAAGATCATCCGTCCTCGCTCTTCCAATAACTCCGAGCCATATAATTGTTTTTTAAGCCACTTTACGCCTTGCATTAAGCAAAAGATGATCAGTAACACCGAGAGCGTGATCGACAGAAGAGCTTGCATCGAATAACCGTAGCCAATGTAAGGAGGGATGGCTTTAAACGCGATGCTATAACCTTGATTTCTTTGCAACTCAAAGCTGACTTCATACAGGAGTGCTGGATCGTATTTTGAAGAGGTATCTTTGAAGCGATAGATCACTCCAACGGAGGAAGACAATTCCATTTCAACAATGTTTGATGCCTGCAACATCTTAGGCATCCACCGTTGCATTGAATATGCAGCATCAGGATCTTCCATTTCTTTGTCCACGACCTCGACAATACCAATCAAAGAGTGATCGAGATATTCTTGCCCAAGCTGTTTAAAAGACAAAGTCCCACCGAGAAACAAAATGAACATGGCGCTGATCACGATCATCGTTACAAATGCAACCAATCGAGTACTCAGCTTTAAGGTAGGCGTATACCTCACTAGACCGAATTCCTTTTCAAAAAGATGATGCCAGAAAAAATAGAAGACTCACTACTGGCGATTAGAAGGTAGTTGTATAGTTCAATATATAAAAAAGCCGCTGAATACGCGGCTTTTTTTACTGTTTAATCGCTTAAAACGGGATGTCGTCATCAAAATCCATCGGTGGCTCATTATATTGTGGCTGAGCCTGTTTTGGTTGCGATTGTGGTTGCTGAGCTGGTTGATGTTGCATTGCTGGCTGCTGAGGTTGACCCCAACCGCCTTGCTGCTGGCCACCCATTCCTTGTGCAGGTGCGCCCCCTTGAGCACGGCCTCCTAGCATTTGCATTACACCATTAAAGCCTTGTACCACAACTTCTGTCGTGTAACGCTCTTGGCCATTTTGGTCTTGCCACTTACGTGTTTGAAGTTGGCCTTCAATGTATACCTGAGAACCTTTGCGTAAGTATTCACCTGCGACTTCAGCTAATTTGCCAAACAGAGCAACACGGTGCCATTCTGTTTTTTCACGCTGTTCGCCTGTGTTCTTATCGCGCCAGCTTTCTGAGGTTGCAACAGTAATGTTTGCCACAGCGCCGCCACTTGGCATGTAACGAACTTCAGGATCATTACCCAAGTTACCAACTAAAATTACTTTGTTTACTCCACGGCTCGCCATGTTTCGCTCCGTCTGTTTCTTTATTGGATGGTTAAATAGCAGTATAGGATAGCACGCTTTATTAACGGCACAAATCACTATCAATCACGCTTTGAGACATGACAGTCAAACTCACCGACAGATTTCGTTCTCTATCAATGAGCTGAGTTATCCATTCTAGCGATGAGATAACTAAATAAACGGCCAGCGACAAAACCGGTCGTTAGACCACCAACATTAGCAGCAAGATCTAACCACTCCCCATAGCGATTTACGTATGGCTGGATCAACTCGATCGCCCCACTCCAAGCGACAAAAAAAGCACCAACAAATAACCAGTATTTGGGTTTACGCAGGCCAACAGAAAACATTAATGCTCCGTAAGCAATAAAGTGATGCGATTTGTCGGAGCCAGGAACAGCAGGAAGCTCAGGAAGCGGTGTTAGAGAAAGTACCGTGATAAGTAATAATATCAGTACTGACAGTGCCACCCAGTATTGGCAAAGTAAATCGTGTATTTTTTTCATTGGAAATGATACGGATAAATAAAAGTTCTACATGATACTGGGAGAAAAAGGCGATTCAACCTGAACAAGAAGAATACCAACTTTCGATGGAGTAGATTTTTCGACACAAATCAAAGCTAAAAATAGTGAGCAATCGCTTAATTACCGACCGATATGAAACAAAACGCAAAAGTAAGTCATTCGTTAGCACTTTTACCAAAGTTCTTTCACTCTGAGAAGCTCATGATTATTAGGAGAGTCTCGAGTGAATAGAAGCAGCTATACCCGAACCATACATCACTTATGCTTGCAAAAAGAACAAGAACCATTTGTCACCGATATTGAAGACAAACTCGGCTTAACTATCCCTATGGTAAAACCCGAAGAACTGATGCTGGCCGATCGACAACATCGGCATAAAATTTTATTAATCAATTATTCTGACCATCATGCAATTAACTCTCAATTGCGCGCTCTTCCGTTAGTCAACAAACTGTTTGAGGTCATTGTGTTTAATGTCAATAAACGACTGACAACGGATGAACTCCTAGCGATGGGAAATCTAAAGGGCTTGTTTTATAACACAGATAGCATGGAAGCCATCGCACATGGGTGCGCCGAAATCATTAACGGCCAAAACTGGTTGCCTAGAAAAGTAGCTTCTCAATTGTTGCACTATTATCGTCAAGCCGTCGACTGTCAAACTGCTCCAGCGACGGTTGACTTGACCAATAGAGAAATACAACTACTTAGTTATCTAAAAACTGGCGCTTCGAATATTCAGATCGCGGAAGAGATGTTTATTAGCGAGTTTACCGTCAAATCTCACCTCTATCAGATCTATAAAAAACTCTCCGTCAAAAACCGATTGCAAGCAGCGGCATGGGCAAGACAACACATATTGTCTTAAATTTAATTCACTACACGAAAATGTTATATTTGAACCGTTTCATTCATTATTTACTTATATAAACCGTGCTAAGGTGGCGCCAACTGAAATGAAGTATAGACAAAGAAAGGGTTCTATCATGATTAAAAAGTGCCTGTTTCCGGCAGCTGGCTATGGTACTCGTTTTCTACCGGCAACTAAATCAATGCCAAAAGAGATGATGCCTGTTGTAAATAAACCTCTTATTGAGTATGGCGTTGAAGAGGCAATCCAGGCAGGTATGGACGGCATGTGTATTGTTACTGGTCGTGGCAAACACTCCATCATGGATCACTTTGATAAAAACTACGAACTAGAACACCAAATCAGCGGTACGAACAAAGAAGAGCTGCTGGTTGATATTCGTAACATCATCGACAGTGCAAACTTCACTTTCATTCGTCAACAAGAAATGAAAGGCCTAGGCCATGCAATCCTAACTGGTCGTGAACTGGTTGGTGACGAACCATTTGCTGTTGTGCTAGCGGATGACCTTTGTGTCAACGAAGAAGAAGGCGTATTAGCACAAATGGTTGCGCTGTTTAAACAGTTCCGCTGCTCAATCGTTGCTGTTCAAGAAGTACCAGAAGACGAAACACACAAATACGGTGTTATTTCTGGCGAAATGATCAAAGACGACATTTACCGTGTAGATGATATGGTTGAGAAACCAGAACAAGGAACGGCACCAAGCAACCTTGCAATCATTGGTCGTTACATCCTAACTCCAGATATCTTCGAACTAATCGAAAATACTGAACCAGGTAAAGGCGGCGAGATTCAAATCACTGATGCGCTATTGAAGCAAGCAAAAGCGGGTTGTGTACTTGCGTATAAATTCAAAGGCAAGCGTTTTGACTGTGGTAGTGTAGAAGGTTATATCGAAGCAACAAACTACTGCTTCGAAAACCTGTACCTAAAAGACAGCAAGAAAAATGAGCTTGGCAAACAAGTCACAACGAAAGAAAAATAATATTTTTCTATCTATATGACTTAAAAGGCGATTCAGAAATGAATCGCCTTTTTACTGTTTTTTTATCCAGTAACATCTTTGCACATTTATCGCACTATGTAATACTTGGGCGACTTGGTATTACACAGAGCAAGAGAATGGACAAAATAGAAGTTCGTGGTGCCCGAACCCACAACCTGAAAAATGTGAATCTAACCATCCCTCGGGATAAATTGATTGTGGTCACAGGCCTGTCCGGCTCAGGCAAATCATCACTCGCCTTTGACACCCTTTATGCTGAAGGTCAGCGCCGCTATGTTGAGTCATTGTCAGCCTATGCTCGTCAGTTTTTATCACTGATGGAAAAGCCTGATGTTGATCATATTGAAGGTTTATCACCTGCGATTTCTATTGAACAAAAGTCTACCTCTCATAACCCCCGTTCTACCGTAGGTACCATCACCGAAGTCTACGACTATCTGCGTTTATTATACGCTCGCGTTGGTGAACCTCGCTGCCCAGAACATCACGCACCACTTGCCGCCCAAACGATCAGCCAAATGGTGGATAAAGTTCTTGAACTGCCAGAAGGTTCAAAAATGATGTTACTTGCTCCGATCGTGAAGGAGCGAAAGGGTGAGCATGTCAAGACGCTTGAAAATTTAGCGGCACAAGGGTTTATTCGAGCACGCATTGATGGTGAAACTTGCGATTTATCTGATCCACCGACACTTGAATTGCATAAAAAGCATACGATTGAAGTGGTAGTTGACCGCTTTAAAGTACGTGACGATCTCCAGCAACGCCTTGCTGAATCATTTGAAACAACACTAGAGTTATCTGGTGGCATCGCCGTTGTCGCACCGATGGATGGCGACGGTGAAGAAACTGTGTTTTCTGCTAATTTTGCCTGTCCACATTGTGGTTACAGCATGCAAGAGCTTGAACCTCGCCTGTTCTCATTCAACAACCCAGCAGGTGCTTGTGGTACCTGTGATGGATTAGGTGTGCAGCAGTATTTTGACCCCGCGCGAGTGATTCAAGATGACACTCTTAGCTTGGCGCAAGGTGCCATCCGTGGCTGGGATCAGAAAAACTACTATTACTTTCAGATGCTGACCTCTTTAGCGGAACATTATGGGTTTGATCTACATAAGCCCTTTATGTCATTGCCAAGTAAAACACGCGACATCATCTTAAAAGGCTCAGGTCGCACAGAAATTGAATTTAAATACATCAATGACCGTGGTGATATTCGTGTGAAACGCCACCCATTTGAAGGGATCCTTAATACCCTCGAACGTCGTTATCGCGATACAGAGTCAAACGCGGTGCGTGAAGATTTGGCCAAATACATTTCGACCAAGTCATGTACCAGCTGTAATGGTAGCCGCCTGCGTTTAGAAGCGAGAAATGTGTTTATTGATGACACCACATTGCCTGAAATTACCGAACTCAGCATTGCCGATGCACTTTCTTTCTTCCAGTCGCTAACACTCGAAGGACAACGTGCTCAAATTGCAGAAAAGGTCATGAAAGAGATCAATGACAGGCTGCAATTCCTTGTTAATGTGGGACTAAACTATCTAAACCTTTCCCGTAGTGCAGAAACGTTATCTGGCGGAGAAGCACAACGTATTCGTCTGGCAAGTCAAATTGGCGCCGGATTAGTGGGCGTCATGTACGTGTTAGATGAGCCTTCAATCGGCCTACATCAACGAGACAACGAACGCTTACTACAAACTCTGACCCATCTGCGCGATCTGGGAAATACCGTTTTAGTGGTTGAACATGATGAAGACGCCATTCGCATGGCGGATCATGTCATCGATATCGGTCCTGGCGCCGGTGTGCACGGTGGCTCTGTGGTGGCGGAAGGTACAATGGAAGAGATCATCGCCAATCCTGCATCTCTGACAGGCCAATACCTCAGCGGAAAAAAAGCCATTGAAATCCCCAAACAGCGCACGCCAATAAACAAAAAGAAAGTGGTGAAACTCTCTGGCGCGACTGGCAACAACTTAAAAGATGTTAACCTAACCATCCCTGTCGGGTTATTTAGCTGTATTACTGGCGTTTCTGGCTCAGGTAAATCGACTCTGATTAACGATACATTCTTTAAGATTGCCCACACTCAGCTCAATGGCGCCACAACCGCGACACCTGCACCATACAAAAAGATCCAAGGGCTAGAGCATTTTGATAAAGTCATTGATATCGACCAAAGTCCAATAGGGCGAACTCCGCGTTCAAACCCAGCCACCTATACGGGCATCTTTACCCCAATCCGAGAGCTATTCGCCGGCACTCAAGAATCTCGTTCTCGCGGCTATAAACCGGGACGTTTCAGCTTTAACGTTCGGGGCGGACGCTGTGAAGCCTGCCAAGGTGATGGTGTGATCAAAGTAGAAATGCACTTTCTCCCTGATGTATATGTCCCTTGTGATGTGTGCAAAGGCAAACGCTATAATCGAGAAACACTAGAAGTACGCTACAAAGGCAAGACCATTGATGAAGTCTTGGAAATGACAGTGGAAGACGCACGTGAATACTTCGATCCAGTCCCCGTGATTGCGCGTAAACTGCAAACATTAATGGATGTAGGCTTGTCCTATATCCGACTCGGTCAGGCGGCAACAACGCTATCAGGTGGTGAGGCACAACGGGTAAAACTGGCTCGTGAGCTTTCTAAACGCGATACAGGCAAAACTTTATACATCTTAGATGAGCCGACGACAGGGTTGCACTTCCACGATATCCAACAGTTACTTACAGTACTGCATCGCCTACGTGATCATGGCAATACCGTCGTCGTCATTGAACACAACCTCGATGTGATCAAGACAGCCGACTGGATCATCGACTTAGGTCCGGAAGGAGGACAAGGCGGCGGTGAAATCATTGCACAAGGCACACCGGAAGATGTGTCATTAGTCGAAGGTTCGCACACAGCACGATTCCTTAAGCCTATGTTAGACTAATAAAAAGTAGTAAAGTCGTAAAACCAGCGACATGTCATCGCTGGTTTCTTTTTATGTTGAGGCAACAAATACAATGGCGACGGTACACCTTTCTGGCACTCAGCTTGAACCTCAAGCGACCAAACTTCCACTGAACAAACCTTTTCTGGTTTCGCTTGCAGTGTTGTTTGTGATTGCCATGCACTTTTTTATGCCAAATCCAGGAGGCTCTGGACTCGCCTTATCATTCAATCCAACTACATGGTTAGCCTTTAGTTTCGCTTTAGCCCTTGGGTTATATCAACTGGGCACCGAACAAGCTCTTCGTTATAACAAACTGACCATAGGCCTGTTTATCAGCGCCATCATGCTCACCTTACCGGTGATCTACCCTGATTCCAGCCTATCCCATTCGGTTGGCAAACTCACAGGGCTATGGGCAGGGTTACTGTTTTTTATCGTATTGCAGCAATTTCGCTTCAGTAACAAACAAAAACAGCGACTACTCTGGTTTATCGTCATTGGGGTAGTCATCGAAGCCTTATTAGGTTGGTTTCAATACACCATGCTTAAGCCCGGTAACCTGTTTGGTTATGACACTCTAGCCAACCGCCCTTATGGTATTTTCCAACAACCCAATGTGATGGCCAGTTTTCTTGCTACTGGCCTTGCAATTTCTGGCTATCTGCTTGCTCGTCAGCCGGTGAAGTATCATCGGAAAATTAGTGATGTTGCCCTACTTTATCTACTGCCACTTCTGACATTGCCGCTATTGATCATTCTTGGTTCTCGTACTGGCTGGTTGGCCTCTGTCCTTTCTGTCGTCATGTTATTGCCTTACCTATACCGTTTTGCCAATCGAAAACGTTTCTGGGGTTGGCTCGGCTTTTCAGTGAGTGGCATCATTGTAGGGTTAACCATCGTAATGAGTTCAAGTGACGGTATCGCGGCAGACAAAGTGCATATGGAAAGCCCGAGAAGCTACACCTTTCCTCAAACGCTAGATATGGTGGTCGAAAAGCCTTTTACTGGCTATGGTTACGGAAAGTTTGAGTCTGAGTACATTTTATATACCGCTAGACAACACCAACTCAATCCTGATTACAAAGCAGGGCTCCCTTCGATGGATCACCCCCATAATGAGCTCCTTTACTGGGCAGTTGAAGGAGGTCTACTCCCCGTGTTGGGCATCCTTCTCGCCGCAGGCCTTGTACTCGCGCGCCTCTACCAAGCTAAAAAAGGAACACGCTTGGCAATGTTTGCCTTGTTTGTTCCCATCGTGCTGCATTCCCAACTTGAATACCCGTTTTATCACTCCGCAGTGCATTGGCTCGTCTTTATTATTTTGCTTTATTGGGTAGATCAACGCGTATCGAGCCAACGAGAAGTTTCGTTTAGTATCGTTAGTAAAACCTTACTCAGAGTCACAAGCTTAGTTTTGCCGATATTGACCAGCGTGTATATGCTCAGCGCGCTCCATACCAATTACGTGCTCACCAAATACGAAACCTCAAATCCATCCAATCCTGAGATTTTGGAGCAAGTAACTAACCCAGTCGTCTGGAAAGATCGCTACGATTGGGATATCTACAGTACTTATCTTAATATCGGTTTATTCAAACAAGATGCGGAACTGATTCAGCCCTATATTGATTGGTCACTGAATATCATAAAAAGCAAACCAAGACCTGCATTTTACAATAACTTGATCTTGGCCTATCAAGGCTTAGGACAAGATGGGCGAGCAGAACAAATCCGCAGTGAAGCGCAATTTTTATTCCCTAATATCGACTTTACTGAGGTGCAATATATCCCACCAACAATCAGTGCAGCTCAGCAAGGCGCGACAAAAGAGTAAATAAAAAGGGCGACAACATGTCGCCCTTAACTTTCTCAATTAGCCCTTTATTAAGAGAGCGATTCTTCCAACGCTTTCAAACACAAAGCGACGTTTTCTTCACGTGCAGCATACCCCATAAGACCAATTCGCCACGCTTTTCCTGCCAATGCCCCTAAACCCGCACCAATTTCAAGATTGTAATTGGTCAATAAATGCTGACGAACATGAGCTTCATCGATACCTTCAGGCACATATACCGCGTTCAGTTGAGGCAAGCGAGAGCTTTCTTCAACCACAAATTCGAAGCCCAGTTTCTGCAATCCTACCTTAAGCTTGTCATACATGATGCGGTGTCGCTGCCAAGCCTTATCTAACCCCTCATTTTTCAATATCAGCAGCGCTTCATGCAGCGCATAAAGGCTATTCACTGGTGCGGTATGATGGTAACTGCGTTTTCCTTCCCCACTCCAATAGCCTAACACTAAGCTTTGATCGAGAAACCAGCTCTGTACTGGCGTTTTTCTTGATTGTATTTTCTCAATTGCCGCTGGAGAAAATGTCACGGGTGACAACCCCGGCACGCAGGATAAGCACTTCTGACTGCCTGAATACACAGCATCCAATTGCCATTCATCGACTTTAAGTGGGACGCCGCCAAGCGACGTCACCGCATCCACAATACTCAATACACCATATTGCTTGGCAAGCGCCCCTAATGCTTGAGCATCAGAACATGCCCCTGTGGATGTTTCTGCATGAACAAAGGCCAGAATTTTGGCATCAGGATTCTCTTTTAATGCTTGTTCTACTTTAGCAAGTGAAACTGGCTGGCCCCATTCGTCATCCACGACAACCGCTTCACCACCTGCACGAACCACATTCTCACGCATTCGCTCGCCAAATACTCCATTGCGACAAACAATGACTTTATCTCCTTGCTCTATCAAGTTGACAAAGCAAGCCTCCATGCCGGCGCTACCGGGCGCTGAAACCGCAATGGTAAAGTCGTTCTCTGTTTGGAACGCATATTTAAGCAATTGCTTCACTTCATCCATCATCTGGATAAAAAGTGGGTCTAAATGACCAACAGTCGGTCGACTCAGGGCCTGTAATACTTGTGGAGAAATGTCGGACGGGCCGGGGCCCATAAGAATACGGCGTGGTGGATTAAAGCTTTGAATTGTCATAATTGCTCCTGGCAGCTTAATAAGGCATCTATTCACAGTAATAGAAATAATCCAATGCGGCAATTAGCCCTAAGTCTAGAGGTCAAACCAGTGTCACAAAGTTGTTAACCATTTACTTCTATATGGTGAAATTACTCATTGACAAAGGTCACATAAAAACGTTCAATGAATGGGCTTTTATGCAGAAGAGGAGCACTGCCCAGGCAGATGTTTTGTGGAACCGCAATTCCGAAACAAAACATTCAGGGGGAGCAGTGCCGAGATAGATCAAAATTGTCGGGTTTGATCTGTCGGTTGACTTGGGTTGAGTCCCATCAACTGTCATCAGCAAAATCTGATGAAGAGCTTCTGAGGAGATCCTTTCTAAAATAACTCTACCTCTCTATTGCTCTAAAACTCTCTTCGTACATTGGATGTTGATTTACAACAACTGTAATTTTTAAGGAAGTCGTGGGAGAAATGCTGTGAGCGCATTTAACGTAGCCAAGTTTGGCGGAACCAGTGTCGCTAATTTTGAAGCCATGAGCCGCTGTTCGGCCATCATAGAAAATAATACACAAACCAAATTAGTCGTGAGCAGTGCCTGCTCAGGCGTAACCAATCTATTGGTTGAGTTGGCCAATGGTGTCACCGATAGCGACCACCGAAATGAAGTATTGCAACAACTTGCGAATATTCATGAAGCGGTATTGAGCCAGCTTCAAGATGCAACAGCAACTGCTACCGAAGTGTATGCCATTCTAGATACCGTCACCAGTCTTGCCGAAGCGGCCTCCATCCAAGCCAGTGCAAAGCTTACGGATCACTTGGTTGCTTGTGGCGAACTTATGTCGACACATCTACTGACTCAGTTAATGCGCGAACGTGGTGTGAATGCCGTCCGCTTTGATATCCGAGATATTTTACGCACCGACAATAATTTTGGTAAAGCTGAACCCGATGTTGAGACTATTTATCAGCTAGCACAAGAGAAACTGGTACCGCTTTGTCGTGAACATGTGGTGATTACACAGGGCTTTATTGGCTCAGACGAACATGGCAATACTACGACCTTAGGTCGTGGTGGCAGCGATTACAGTGCGGCACTCATTGCCGAAGCCGTTGAAGCCGCAGGCTTAGAGATCTGGACGGACGTACCTGGCATCTATACCACCGATCCACGCATTGCAGCCAAAGCTTCACCAATTCCTGAAATCAGCTTCAGTGAAGCCTCTGAAATGGCCAATTTTGGTGCCAAGATCCTTCACCCCTCCACGCTTGTTCCGGCATTGCGTCATGATATTCCTGTTTTTGTCGGCTCCTCAAAAGAGCCTGAAAAAGGCGGCACTTGGATTCGACACCAAGTGGAAAGCTCACCACTGTTCCGTGCCCTAGCACTTCGTTGCAACCAAACCATGATCACACTACGCAGTGCAAAGATGTTCCACGCCTATGGCTTCTTAGCTAAAGTTTTTGAAATCTTAGCCAAACACAAAGTCTCGGTGGATCTCATCACCACATCAGAGATCAGTGTCTCTTTAACACTTGACCAAACTGATACGTCAGGTGGTGCACCGCAGTTGCCTGAAGAAGCGAAACGTGAACTTGAAGAGTTATGTACTGTGGAAGTGGAACACAACCTATGTCTGGTCGCGCTTATCGGGAACAACATGAGTGAAAGCAAAGGCTACGCAAAGCAAGTCTTTGGCACACTGGAAGACTTTAATCTGCGTATGATTTGTTACGGCGCCAGCCCGCATAATTTGTGCTTTTTACTGCACGAGTCAGTTTCCAAAGCCGCAATTCAAAAACTGCATACCGAACTGTTTGAAGGCTAGATCGTTATCAAGAAAAAAGGTTGGCATATGCCAACCTTTTTTGTATCGACTAAAACGGTAATGCTTACTCACCCGCTACTTTCATCGATTCCAATAGAACCGAACCTGTTTGGATTTGTGAGCGCGTTTCAACATCTTTACCAACCGCGACAATCTGGCTAAACATCTGCTTGAGGTTACCCGCGATGGTGATTTCAGAGACAGGGTACTGAATTTCACCATTTTCAACCCAGAATCCCGCTGCACCACGAGAGTAATCGCCAGTCACCACGTTGACACCTTGTCCCATCACTTCCGTAACCAGCAGACCAGTACCTAGCTCTTTTAGCATCTGCTCAAAGCTTTGTCCTGTCGATTGTACAAACCAGTTATGAATACCACCAGCATGGCCTGTTGGCGTCATATTCATCTTACGCGCCGCGTAACTCGTTAATAGGTAGCTCGATAGCACACCATCGGTAATGATTTGGCGATCTTGGGTAAACACACCTTCGCTATCAAATGGGCTAGATGCTAAGCCACGCAGTACATGGGGTTTTTCTTCGATATTAAACCATTCAGGTAAAATCTGTTTGCCAAGGTGATCAAGCAAGAAAGAGGATTTGCGATACAAGTTACCGCCACTGATCGCCATGACCAAATGTCCCATCAACCCTGTTGCAACATCAGCGGCAAACATCACTGGGTATTGGCCAGTTGCTAATTTTTTGGCATCTAAACGGCTGACTGTTTTTTCCGCCGCACGACGTCCCACCTCTTCCGGGCTCCACAAATCATCTTTGTGGCGTGCTACCGTATAGCTGTAGTCACGTTCCATCTCGCCATTTTTTCCTTGGCCAATCACACAGCAGCTGGTGCTTTGGCGGCTGGATGCATAACTGGCAAGTAAACCATGGCTATTTCCGTATACCTTCAAGCCATAATGGCTATCATAGCTCGCGCCATCACTTTGTTTGATAGCATCACTGAAACCAAGCGCTTGCTGCTCTGCGGCAATGGCAATCTTTGCTGCGTAATCAGGATCAGGTGTATCGGGATGGAAAAGATCCAAATCAGGGATCTCTTTCACCATCAGCTCTTTCGGCGCAGGACCTGCATAAGGATCTTCCGAGGTATATTGCGCAATATCTAATGCGGCGAGTACCGTTTGCTGAATCGCTTTTTCACTCAGATCGGACGTTGATGCACTGCCTTTACGTTGCCCACGATATACCGTGATACCCAAAGCGCCATCGCTGTTGAACTCTACGTTTTCAACTTCACACATTCGGGTCGAAACACTGATCCCGGTAGTTTTAGTGATCGCGACTTCCGCAGCATCCGCTTTTTCAGCAGCCATATCGAGCGCCTTAGCAACGGCAGCTTCTAACTCAACACGCTGTTGAGCAACTTGTTGTTTTACGTCCATATCTCATTCAATTTTTGCGTCTATTGAAGTTAGGATATCAAGAATTTCGCTTTCTCCCCACGATTCTTGTTAAAATAGATCAATATTAGTTCGAGATAGTGATATAGGCAGTTTAAACATGGCCCGTAAAAACCAAAAAGCGCCTTGGGAGCCGGAAGAAGAGATCATCTGGGTAAGTAAGACCGAGATGAAACGTGATATGGAAGAATTACAGAAGCTTGGCGAAGAGCTTGTGAATTTGAAACCTTCTGTTTTAGAGAAGTTTCCATTGAGTGAAGATCTGGCGGATGCGATCAAAGATGCGCAGCGTTTTAAAAACGAAGCGCGACGCCGCCAGCTACAATTCATCGGTAAGCTCATGCGTCATGAAGATCCAGAACCGATTCAAGCGGCACTGGATAAAGTCCGTAATAAACACTCGCAAAATACCGCGGTACTGCACAAACTTGAAACGCTGCGTGATCGCGTGGTCAGCGAAGGTGACAGTGCTATCGCTGATGTGATGGAACTATACCCTGCCGCAGATCGTCAGCGCTTACGCCAGCTTGCACGTCAGGCAGCCAAAGAGAAAAAAGCGGAAAAAACACCAAAAGCGGCACGAGAGATCTTCCAAATCTTAAAAGAGCTTAACGACGAAGAGTTCTAAACGCCGACCAAAGACAAAAAAGCCTGACGTGAGTCAGGCTTTTTTATTTGTTCAGCTTTTTACTTCAAATTATTATTGGCCTGCTGCCACAAATTCACGCAAATGTGCATTGTCATGTTGCTCATTGAGCTGTGAGATTTCACCGGTCACATCCACTCGGCCATTAGCCATAAACGCAAAATGGCTGGCGATGGCTTTAGCATCACTTAGATGGTGTGTCACCATGACCACCGTTACACCTCTTTCCCGTGCTAATGACTGAACCAACACAAGCATCTCTTCACGTAAGATCGGATCTAACGCAGAAAATGGCTCATCCAATAACCAGATAGGATGAGGCTGAACAAAACATCGGGCTAACGCCACTCGCTGCCGTTGCCCGCCAGATAGCTGCTCAGGCAATCGGTCAAGATAATCCGTTAAGCCGACCAGTTGAGCCGCTTTTTCGATTTGTTCTCGCTGACTTTGATTTAGCTTTAACCCCGGATGAATGCCTAAGCCAATATTGTCTCTGACACTCAAATGAGCAAAAAGGTTGTGCTCCTGAAACAGCATGGCGAATGGTCGCTTATGTGGCGGCTCACCGAGAACAGATTGGCCAGAAACAGTAATATCACCACTGACAGGGTCAATAAAGCCTGCCATTAATGCCAGTAGCGTTGACTTACCAGCGCCACTTGGCCCCATAAATGCGACGATCGACTGTGGCTGCACTTCAAGATCAAAGGCAAACATTTCATTGTGATAGTGATACTTCACCTGATTAACCGTTAGCATGAGTTTCCTTTGTTTTAAATAATGTCTCTATCAAGGTAAAACAGAGCACACTAAGTAGTAAAAGCGTGAGTGACACCACCGCAGCGGCCTGCATTTGGTAGCTTCCTAACAACTGAAATAGGTATAGCGGTAAAGTGCTAAATTGCTGGCTACCGAACAGCGCGATTGCACTTAAGTCACCAATGGCAAACATAAAGCTGATAGCAAAAGCGTGTGCCATCGGTTTGCGTAGAGCTCGCCACTCCACCAGCTTAAGTCTCTGCCACCCAGTCAGGCCCAACGAGGCACACAAATACTGGTAGCGCTGCTCTATATGCAACATAGGTTGGGATAAGGTCTTCAGAACATACGGCAATCCCATCAATGCATTCACTGCTACCACAACCCAAAAGGCATAACTGAATGCATCGGTAAAATTGCGTAATAGCAAGAATAATCCAGTACTAATGACCAAGCCCGGTGTCACCAAAATGATGGTGCCAATCAACTCAATTTGATCGGCGCGATAGTGTTGGGAGCGCACTCGCCAGTGACGACTCGTCAGTAGAATAGTAATCCCTGCCACTAGCGCAATAACGCTCGCCAGTGATGCCACTTGCAGCGATGAACTCAGTGCCAACCAAAAGCGGTCATCACTGAACACTTTCCAAGCTTGGCTGTTTAAGCCACTGATGAACACCATCGCGAGCGGAGGCAAAACAAGTAACATCGAAAAACCAATCCAACTCCAGTCCCAACATGTTGACCTAAAAGAGGATTGGTAAAGCGTCGCTGAACGACGATGACTGCCACGGCTGACTGAAACTGGCTTCGCCAAGCGTTGTATCGAAAGCGCCATAACGCCACACAGTAGCATTTGCCACAATGCCAGAATGGCCCCTGTTTGCAGATCAAAATCAAACTTTATCGCCTGATAAATGGCCAGTTCGATGGTGGTAGATTTCGGTCCACCGCCAAGTGCCATCACGGCGGCAAAACTGGTGAAACACAACATAAACACTAAACCACATACATGCGGTATTTGTTGGCGCAGCCTTGGCCATTCTACTAGTTTGAATTTTTGCCAATGACTCATCCCCAAATGCGCGCACAGTTTATGTTGTTCATCAGGAATGCCTTCCAATGATTGCAATAACAAGCGACTCGCATAAGGTAAGTTAAAGAAGACATGCGCCAGCAAAATCCCATTGAGGCCGTATATCGAAAAAGGAAACGCTTGGTCAAAAGCCTCAAATAGCTCAGCTAGCACGCCGCTGTTTCCGTATATCGCCAGCAGGCCAAAGACGCCAACTAAGACTGGTAAAACGAGCGTGGTTGCAAATAATTTAAGTAGTAGCGACTTACCGGAAAAGTGACGTCGAGACAAGGCATGGGCGACAGGAATAGCGAACCCCACACTTAATAGGGTCGAAAGCAAAGATTGATAAAAACTGAACTGCGTAACATGGCGATAATAACGATCATTCCAGATATGGCGCAGATCCAACGTCGGCGCTTCCAACAACAAAGCACTCAAGGCTGAAATAACAAAGGCCGCGATAACTATCGCGACCCCAATGCCGATCTTAGGCGTCTTGTTCAAACAAAATCCTTAAAATGTTAGCGCGTTTTGCCATTCACGAATCCACGGCTTACGGTTTTCAGCCACTTCATCGGAGCTAAAGCTCAATGCTTGTTTCGGTACCGTAAGCGTTTCAAATCCTTGCGGCAGTTTAACGTCAGTAACCGGGTACATCCAGTTGCCCGTTGGCATCACGCTTTGAAACTCATCACTCAAAATAAAGTGCATGAATTCATCTGCTAGCTTCTGGTTTTGTGAGCTTTTTAGCTTCGCAGCAACTTCAACCTGAGTGTAGTGGCCTTCCGTAAAGTCGGCTGCTGCGTAGTTTGCATTACTTTCGGCAATTAAGTGATACGCAGGAGATGTGGTGTACGACAGCACCATATCAGACTCCCCTTCAAGAAACATTGAATACGCTTCCCACCAACCTTTAGTAACAGTGACCGTTTTCTTAGCCAGTTGCTGCCACGCATCCGTCACGTTATCGCCATAAACCACTTTCATCCATAACATCAAGCCTTGCCCTGGCGTGGATGTACGAGGATCTTGGTAAATCACCTTTAGATCATCACGCTGCTCAACTAGCTCTTTCAAACTCTTTGGCGGATTGATCAACTTTTCTTTGTTATAAACAAAAGCAAAGTAACCATAATCATAAGGAACAAAGGTCTTGTCTGACCAACCATTTGGTAATGTGGTATTGGAAGTATCAACATCGTGCTGTGCCAAGAGGCCTGTTTTTTTTGCTTCAGCCATTAGGTTGTTATCAAGACCAAGCACAATATCCGCTTTGCTGTTTTTGCCTTCTAAACGTAAGCGATTGAGAATAGAGACGCCATCGTCTAAGGCGACAAAATTAATATCGCAACCACATTTGGCTTCAAAGGCTTTTTCTACTTTCGGACCCGGTCCCCACTCTGCCGTAAAGGAGTCATAGGTATAAACCGTTAAAGTCTTGTCTGCGGCATGTGCGGAAAATGAAGTAATGGTTGCGATGGCAATCGCGCTAAGAGTGGTTTTCACGGCTCGCTCTCTCCTTGTTGAGCGGCACAGGCTTGAGGTAGGGTTTGATCGTCCTGTCGGCGATAAATATCCTGACTCAATTCCTACGCCAGCATTATCTGGTTCAGGTATTACGGGTCCCGAGCAGTGCTCGATCTCAGCTTCATTGATCCAATCAATAGCTCCCCGATGAGTATGGGTGGATTGTAATCGTTATGTCACAACTTGGCTACCAACAAGTTTATCACTGACGCTGATCGTAGCCCCAGCGAGGCACCAGCGCTTGCTCTATCCCTAAATGGTCAAGAATACGAGCTACCATAAAGTCGACCAAATCATCGATGCTATGTGGTTGATGATAAAAACCGGGCGCCGCAGGCATGATAGTCACACCCATTTGTGACAACTTGTGCATGTTCTCTAAGTGAATGGTCGAAAATGGCGTTTCACGGACCACCAGCATCAATTGACCGCGTTCTTTGATCACCACATCTGCAGCACGCTCTATCAGATTATCCGACATGCCATGAGCAATGGCAGCGACACTCCCTGCTGAACACGGACACACCACCATCTGTTTCGGCGCAGCCGAACCCGAAGCCACAGGTGAAAACCAGTCTTCTTTACCACATACAATCAGTTTGTCGGACTCGCACTTAAGGTGCTCAACCAAGGCTTTTTGCGCCGCCTCAGGTCCAGCTGGTAATTTCAGATTGTGTTCTGTCGCCAGCACCACTCGAGCGGCAGATGAGATCAACAAGTAAACTTGATAGTCCGCCGCGAGTAAGCATTGCAGCAATCGCAATCCATAAGGTGCGCCGGAAGCGCCCGTCCATGCCAGTGTTATCGCTTTGTTATTTCCGCTCATAATTCAACACTAATTTATTGTGCTAACTTGTCCAGTAATTTGCCGTGAATGCCTTCAAAGCCCCCATTACTCATCACTAAGATCTGAGTACCCGGAGCAGACTGAGCGACTATATCACTGACAAGCTGATCAATATTATTACTGACATACGCTGGTTGCTGACACTGTTTCGCCACGTCTTCAACCGACCAATCAATGGTATCTGGCTGGTATAGGAAAACTTTATCTGCCTGCTTGAGAGACGCAGCTAAAGTATCTTTATGGACACCACGCTTCATCGTCGCGCTACGAGGCTCAAGTACCGCAATGATCTCTTGCTCTCCGACTTTATTACGTAAGCCACCCAGCGTCAGTTCAATCGCGGTGGGGTGATGGGCAAAGTCATCATAAACCGTAACGCCATTCACTTCGCCTTTAAGCTCCAATCGGCGCTTGGTATTAATAAACTTAGCCAGTGCTTCACAAGCTAAATCTGGTGTCACTCCAACATGTCGAGCTGCCGCAATCGCCATCAAGGCGTTATCAACATTGTGATCCCCTACCAAATCCCATGTTACCGTACCTACACGCTCACCTTGGTAGAGTACGTGGAATTGTGAGCCGTCTTGCGTCACTTTTTCTGCACACCAATCCCCCTCTTCGCCAGAGTACTCCGTCTCAGACCAACAGCCACGTTGCAACACATCCACCAGAGCCTGATCTTGTTTTGGTGCAAGAATGCGCCCATTACCCGGAACGGTGCGCACCAAGTGATGGAATTGGCGCTTAATCGCTTCGAGATCATCAAAAATATCTGCATGATCAAATTCAAGGTTATTCATGATCAGCGTACGCGGATGGTAGTGAACAAACTTAGAACGTTTATCGAAAAAAGCGCTGTCATATTCGTCGGCCTCAACCACGAAAAACATGCTTTCCCCCAATCGAGCCGACACACCAAAGTTGCCCAGCACGCCACCGACTAAGAAACCGGGCTGGTAGTCACATGCTTCCAGAATCCAAGCCAACATACTTGAAGTGGTTGTTTTACCGTGGGTACCGGACACCGCCAACACCCAACGATCATGCAATAAAAATTCCTGTAGCCATTGAGGGCCTGAGGTGTAACGCAGGTTGTTATTCAGCACATACTCGACACACGGGTTACCACGACTCATCGCATTACCAATCACCACAAGGTCTGGGGCAGGATTCAATTGTGATGGGTCAAAGCCTTCAATGATTTCAATGCCTTGAGACTCTAGCAATGTACTCATTGGTGGATAAACATTGGCATCACTCCCGGTGACTTTATGCCCGAGTTGACGCGCTAGAACCGCTGCGCCACCCATAAAAGTACCGCAGATCCCCAAGATATGAATATGCATAAACCTGACCTTGTCATGTGCTGAAATTAATCGATCTTCATTATCGCGATTATGGCCTGAAATGCGAACCTCTTTGATCACCCTTTGACCGAGGCTGGACTCAACCGCTCAACTATTGGGCAGTTTTTGACTGAATGCAAACGAGAATCAAGTCGACAATTAAATTGAGATCTCAAACAGTTAGTTCATTACCAATAAAAAGATCCAACTCTTACACTTTGCAATGAAGCCTACCAATGATCCATAAGAGATCATACTTGGCTTATTCCCCCTATTTTAATTTGAGTGAAGTTTAAGGAAATAACATGTCTGGAATGCGCACCCTTGGCGAGTTCATTGTTGAAAAACAAGCGGACTTCCCCCACGCTAGCGGTGATCTATCATCTCTTCTCTCTTCGATTCGACTTGCTGCGAAAATCGTCAACCGAGAAATCAATGCGGCTGGACTTGGTGATATTACAGGTGCCGTCGGTACTGAAAATGTTCAGGGAGAGGCTCAACAAAAACTGGATGTTTACGCTAACGAAAAATTCAAAGCAGCACTTGAAGCACGCGATCAAGTCTGTGGTGTCGCCAGTGAAGAGGAAGACGAAGCCGTCGCATTTAGTAAAGAGTTAAACAAAAATGCCAAATACGTGGTGTTGATGGACCCCTTAGATGGATCGTCCAACATCGATGTGAATGTGTCAGTCGGCACCATTTTCTCGATTTACCGCCGCGTCTCCCCTATCGGAACCCCACCAACTCAGGAAGATTTTCTTCAACCGGGACACAAACAGGTCGCTGCTGGCTATGTGATTTATGGCTCATCCACCATGTTGGTGTACACCACAGGCCATGGCGTCAACGGTTTTACCTATGATCCTTCACTAGGCACGTTCTGCTTGTCTCATGAAAATATGATGATCCCACAAGATGGCACCATCTACTCGATCAATGAAGGTAATTACATCCGCTTCCCGCTAGGGGTAAAGAAATACATTAAGTACTGCCAAGAAAATAAACCGGAAGAGAAACGCCCTTATACATCGCGCTACATTGGCTCGCTGGTGGCTGATTTTCACCGTAATCTACTCAAAGGCGGCATTTACCTGTACCCAAGCACTCAAAGTCACCCAAGCGGAAAGCTGCGCCTGCTTTACGAATGTAATCCTATGGCATACCTCATTGAACAAGCGGGTGGTTTGGCTTCAGATGGCGTGAATCGGATCCTCGATATTAAGCCAACCGAATTGCATCAGCGTGTGCCATTTTTCGTCGGTTCGAAAAATATGGTGAGGAAAGTAGAAGAGTTTTTAGAACTCAATCCAAACGAAGAATAATACTAACGCCTGCTATGCAGGCGTTTTTTATAACCAACTAAAATGATGTTGTTGGTGGCTTATTTTTTTAAAGATAACGCCTACCATGAAAGTTCATCGGCAACGAGGTTACATTTCGTACGATTTTCCGTTAAATTTGATGGCAACTCAGGTCGATTGACCTCGTTTCAGCCCTTAAGGAAAAGGATAATTCAATGAGCTTAAATAACGTACCTGCGGGTAAGTCCCTACCCGATGACATCTATGTGGTCATCGAAATCCCAGCTAATGCTGACCCTATCAAATATGAAGTTGATAAGGACTCTGGCGCGGTATTTGTCGATCGTTTTATGTCTGCACCGATGTTTTACCCTTGCAACTACGGTTACGTTAACCACACTTTGTCACTCGATGGTGATCCTGTTGACGTGTTGGTTCCCACACCGCATCCATTACTACCGGGCTCGGTGATCCGCTGCCGTCCAGTTGGCATGTTAAAAATGACCGATGAATCGGGTGAAGATGCCAAAGTTGTTGCGGTGCCACACAGCAAACTGTCAAAAGAGTATGACCACATTCAAGATGTCGGTGATCTGCCTGAGTTGTTAAAGGCACAAATCACACACTTCTTTGAACGCTACAAAGAGCTTGAGTCAGGAAAGTGGGTAAAAGTCGATGGCTGGGCTGATGCCGCTGCGGCCCGTGAAGAAATTCTCACCTCTTACGAGCGAGCACAAAAGTAATCAAGAAAAAGCCAGCAACGCTGGCTTTTTTTACACTCGTTGGCACCAATCGCCAGTAGCAATCAGGCTATCTAACTGATTGGCATCTTGATAGAGATAGATCCACGCAACACCAAAGGGGGTATCTATGGTTTCACGGCGATATTCCACTGGCACCTCTTCCAACCTATCCAGCGTTTGCAATGTATCGCTGTCAATGAGGTAAACTTCACCACGAATGGAGTGTTGCCCTTCCGTAAGGGCTGGGTAAGCCCCTAAGTCATGTAGTGCGTAAGTTGGTTGCGTTTCGTGCACTCCCAGTAGCTGAGCGCTTGCCAGAAAATGATGATTGCTCTCTCCCTGACGCAGCGTCCCATAGACAAAAACTAAATGTTGCATCCATTGTCTCCCTATTTAATCTCAAACTGGTACAGCAGATCGACGGCACTATCAAGGCCAGATACTGCTTCAACGTAGAGATCCTTCATAAGGCGGTAGCGCACCGTAAACTCACCAACTGAGTCAAATATCCCTACACCATATTTCACCTGAAGCCCCGGCAGCACATAGCCACTGACCGTGACCTGAGAGTCATCACCCGATCCTGCGGTATCTAATTGAAGATCCTGAACCCCAAAAGCTTCACCAATTTCTCCAACTACACGACCACTTTGTGCCAAACTCAACCCAATCAAGGTCGTCGTCATGGCATTACCACCTGACTCTCCATCTATATCTTGACCACGGAGCAGGTACGACAAAGCATTGGCTTGCGGCATTGATGGCTCAGAGAAGATCGTTAGCGATGGTTCATCTGCTGAACCCGTCACTTTCACGCCGGCAATCACATCGTCTTGGGTGTTAGCTGGATTACGAATCGCCGTGATGGCGACATAAGGTTGATCCACTGGGCCATTCATCAGGATTTTACCTTCTTTGATCAGTAAGTCCTGACCAAATGAGCTGTATTCTCCATCAACAATCTGGACTTCACCATTCACAAATGGACCTTTGTCACGTTGAGCAACTTTGAGGTTACCTTCGACATTACCCTTTAGACCAAAAGCAGACAGTCTAAAGTCATCCGTGATCTTAATGTGGACGTTACTTTCCACTTTAAATGGCACAATGGACTCTTCGCTCACTGGTTTTCGATCACTGTTGACGATCACTTGGTCCTTCGACACACCTACCGCACTCGGTGGCAGATCTTTCACCACAATGCGCCCCCAAGGCAGCTCTATGTCACCATCAATTTTCGCTTCTTTTGGTGTGATAGCAATCGTCATATCTGGGATCACTTTCATTTTGACCATAGGTGGCACTTCAACTTTGAGTTCATCGGCAAAAATGCGCACGTTGGTATGCCAATTCGCTAAGTCTTGCCAATCCGCATCACCCAGCATATCCAACTCACCATCTGGAGTATGAATGGCGGCATTCAGTTTCGCTTGATAACCAGTAAAATCGATAGCGACTCGGCCTGTATCGATTTCAACTGGCGTGATATCGCCATGTAACAAAATATCATCAATCAAAAACTGACCATTCACTTTCGGTTGCAACAATGGCCCTTTGATCGCGAGGTCGGTTTCTATGTTTGACTTCAACTGACTGTATTGCCCAACCATTGGCGCTAAGAAATCCAAATTAAACGTAGACAGTTTTAAGCGGCCATCTATTTGCTTATCTTCCACCTGAACATTAGGAATGGTGATATGACCAGACACATCGCCATTGTCAGTGACATCAAATAGCCACTTCGCTTCTAATTTATTATTCGCAAGGTTTGCATCCAGCGTGACCGACTCCCAACCAAAAGTTACATTCGGTTCGAGCTTCTGCGTCACACTGCCTTTCGGTAAGGTCAGGTCAAACTTAAGCTGAGGTGCTGTTTTCGGAGCCCACTTTGCCCAAACATGTGCATCTGCTTGACCTTGTAACTCAGTCTCTTGCGGTAAGAACATCGCAACTTGTGAAAAATCGAAATCCTTGACTGAAAGCGTGGCTTCCCCTTGCTGTCCCGCCACGATGTCTTTATCGAGACAAACGGATGAGTTCCCTTGCAACCAACAATGCGCAGCAACACTGGCTTGTTGTTTGTCCACGTCATAGCCAACTTTAGTGGGGTGGTTCAATAACCACTTACCTTGCTTAGATAGGATTTCAACACGCTCTAATGCCCCTTTCCACACTAAGCTCGGCTTATTGAGCATGGTGCCATTTAATGCTAAACGTGTGGTCACAACATTGGAGTTAACATCCAAAGTGAGCTCATGACGCTGTTGATTACCACTGAACTCAAGTCGAGCATCATTGAGTACATTATCTTCATAATGAGCGCGATTAACAGTTAACTTAAGCGAGCCCATCGGATCTGGCAGTGGTTTGACATCACCGTAAACTGAGATGTGCTCAATACTCGCCAAGTCTTGCCATTTTACAGAATTTATATCCAGATCAACTTTAACTTCCGGTGCTTTCAACGGCCCAGTTAGATGGACCTCACCATTCGCCGTTCCTTTAAGATCGGGGACCGACTTCTCTAGATCTGGAACATTGATCGTGACATCCATGCGCCACTCTTTATCCAGCTTGCCTTTTGCATGCAAGCCATTTGGACCGTGGGATAACACCAACCGTGGCGTATCCACTTTGAAATCCCCTTTTCCAGCAATATCGGACGCACTCAGCTCCCCTTCAATATTGAGAGGATACCCTCGGAACATGCCATCAATATCCAAGAGCGGCAGTTGAACTTTCCAGCCCCCTTGCTCAGTCAATGATCCATTGGTCGAGAGTTTGCCGCTAATATTGCCTTCAGCTTCCGGCCATTGAAGACCTGGCTGAATATTTTGTAGCGCCAGCGCTGCTTGCCAGTTAATTGGTTGATCCCAGTTAGCCATCACTTGGCCTGTCACCTTACCGCCTAATGTATCGAGCTCGATATGGTCAATATCCACTTGAGATAAAGTGCCTTTGCCATCAATAGAGGCACTAAGCGCTGGAATATCTTTTCCTTTGATATCGGTATCGAGTGATAGTTGGTAGCCAGACAGCGCCCCTTTGGCCGTCAGATGGTCTAAATCAACGTGGTAATCCCCTTTCCCGGTAAGTGGCCATTGCACCTTGCCCGCAGATAAATCAACATCAAAGGCGAGATCCGCTTTGAGTGGCTGTACGTTCGCATTAAGCTCGGCTTTAGCAAGGCCGGATAACGAAGCATTGAGCGCAAGGTCTGCCACGCTGCCGTTCGCCGCAACTTTAAGCTTTTGCCCTTTGGCCATCTCATCTTTGACCGTCGCCACTAAATTAAGATCCAACGGATAGTCACCTGTTAAGGTGATATTTGAATCAAGCGTCGCATCCAGTTGAGGCATTGTCAGTTCTAGGGTTTTGATCGAAACGTTCTGCTCGGCAGCCAATACCTCTAAACCAAGATGGTCAATTGTGATTGGGGTTTCTTGTTCTAAGGTGAAACGGCGTAGATCAAAGCGAACTAACTCAATTTGGAGCGGTAGCGTTACCTCCGGTAAGACGATATCTTGTGGCTCGGCTTTTGCGTCCGGTGTTGTTTGATCGCCACCCTTTACTTCTGTTGATTCGTCCGTTTCAGAGGCTTCAGATGGGGCGAGCTGAACACGAACATCATTCCAGATCGTTGGGTGTAAACGTAGGCGATTGCCTTGAAATTGCAGGGCAGAGGAAAACTGCTGCCATTGAACCTGATTCCCTAAAATATTGAGGTCAATATCTGTTAACGCCAAATGGTTTACATTGATAGCGATAGGTGTAGTAATGCGGGCGGCTGATTCTTCCGCAGGTTCCGGCTCTTGCGCCTCAGAAGGCGGCAACTCTGGCATATTGAAATGCAAGCCATCGATAGCAACATCATTAATGCACAAGGCAGGCTCAGTAAAACAAGCGGCATTCATACCTAATGTCAGCATGTGTACATCGGCATCAATACCTAACGATGCATCCTGATAACTCACATTCGTCAACGTAAAGCGAGGAACTAACGCACCAGTGGCCGATTCCACTTTCAATTCAGGGAGCGCTTTTTGAGCGCCCCAAAGCACAAAGTTCAAGCCAGTATTGGTAAACAAAATACCGACTAATGCGACAAGTAAAAACAGTAACAGTCCCAATAAGGATGCAGATAGCCACTTAGACCACTTAAAAACCACTTTGGTCATAGCTCAGGCCCCAAGGTAAAATGGATTTTGAATTCATCGCCCGGTGCAGCATCCAAGCCCCAAGCAAAATCTAAACGTATCGGTCCGACAGGCGAAGCCCAGCGAATCCCTGCACCGACACCACTTTTGAAATCAGGTGTATCGTTAAAGGCATCACCGTAGTCATAAAACATCGCAGCCCACCAGTTTCCGGTTAAGCGATATTGATATTCTAATGACGTGGTTGCCATGTATTGCGCACCAGTTAATGCACCACTCGCATCTCGTGGAGAAATACTTTCATAACCATAACCGCGCAAATTGTTGTCGCCACCAGCAAAGAAACGTAAAGAGGGTGACAGTTTTTCAAATTCATCAGTAATATTCGCACCACCATCAATGCGGAATAAGCCACGATGGTTGTTACCTAAGCTACGGATCCAAGACGTAGTGGCTTGCACGCGCAGTACACGAGTCTCCGATAAAACTGCTGGGTCACCATATTCAAGAGTGACACTCTGGCGATCACCCCACATTGGCATCGCCCCACCTCGGGTACGGCTGCGTGAGTATGAGATCCCTGGCAGCACAAATTGACCGTTGTCGTCTTGCAGACCTTGTTCGTAGTTTTCCATCAAATGACGAATAAATAAGGTTCTGTGCCAACCGTTATCCAACAACCAGTGTCGTTCAATCGCAAAATTGGATTCCAAACTCTTCGTATCGCGACTATCTTGCTTCTTCATCCCATATTGGATCTTGTAGTACTGATGCAAAACGTCGTCCAACGGAATACGATAACCCGCTGTGATCGTCTGCTCAGGCGCGGAAAGGGAGAAGCTACTATCAAAACTGTGTCCACGTGAATTGACCCAAGGTTTCTTCCATTTCAAAGAACCTCGAACACCAACATCCGTGGAATATCCCAAACCCGTTTCTATCTTATTCCGAGCCTGAGGTGCCAACGAAACTTTCATTGGTAACTCTCGTCCTTCGCCGAGATTCGAGAGATCGGGTTCAACAAATACGGAAGAAAACCAGTCCGTATTGGAAAGATCTTGGTTGTATGCGCCCACTTTAGAAACGGAATAAGGTTCACCCTGCTGATATGGGCTAATCGATAGCACGCGGTCAGTGTCTATCTGGCTGCCTTCAATGCTGGTTTCACCAAACTGATAGCGAATACCACTATCAAAATGCAAACGAACATATGCCTGATTCAGCTCAGGGGAGACTTCCAGACGCGCTTGAGTAAAGTCACCTTCAAAGTAACCTTTTTTCAACGCTAGACTGCGGATCTTAGATTTCAGGTTGTCGTAGCGATTATGCTCAAGTATCTCTCCAGCCCCTAAGTAGCTTTTGGTGATCAAACTGGCAAATTGTGGATCTTCGCTTGCTTCACCATCAATACGAACATCCAGCTCAGCAATAATCACTGGCTCACCTGGCGTAATATAAGCCACCAGCTCTTGGTCTTTTTCTAAAACTTCAAAACGAAACTCTGGATGGTAATAACCTAAAGCATTAAGTGCTTCAGTCGCACTTTGCTCAATCCGAGCCTGAAAGCGCAGTGTCGTGTCGTAATCGGTCTTGGGAATAGAAGAAAGGTAAGCATCCACATTTTCTTCAAGCTTACCATCTAGACCTTTAATCGTGAGTTCAACATCATTGGCCAACACAGTCGTTGGTAAAAACATCAGCGCGATTAATACTGGTAATGGTTTTCTTAACATGCTTAATTAACAACACATACAACGTAGAGCGAATAATAACGCCAGTAAATAGATAAGTCTGTACAGGAACCGTCAATTGATTGTCTAACAATCAAGACAAACTTAGGAAGGAGTTACAGAATGCACAACAAACAAACGATGGTCACGGTTCAAGATGCCTTACCGGGGCGAGAAACTCAACTCTTGATTGAAGATTCTCACTATGTCAACCAATCCAGTCTCACAAGTGAGCCAAAACAAGGAGAACAGAAAATTCTGTTTGGTATGGGGTGCTTTTGGGGCGCAGAACGTTTGTTTTGGCAGTTAGAAGGTGTTGTCAGCACGTCAGTAGGATACAGCGGTGGCTTTACCCCAAATCCAACCTATGACGAAGTATGCTCAGGCAAAACAGGACACACTGAAGTGGTTCGCATCGTGTTTGACCCCGCCATTATTTCACTAGAAGCCTTGCTTCAACGTTTTTGGGAGCGTCATGATCCGACACAAGGCATGCGTCAGGGTAATGATCTCGGAACCCAATATCGTTCAGCTATCTACGTATACAATGACGAACAATACCAGCAGGCGCTCAAGTCCAAACAACAATACCAAGCTTTGCTGGGTACCCCGACCGAAATTACAACCGAAATTCTACCCGCTGGTAAGTACTACTATGCGGAAAGCTATCACCAACAATACTTGGCAAAGAATCCTAACGGCTACTGTGGCTTGGGCGGCACTGGTGTCTGCTTTCCACCTTCGCAAGAGTAACCCTCAGCCCAAATTATTACCACGTTTCTAACAGCTCAATATTTTTGGGTATATACTTTCTGCGCACCAAACAAAAGGAAGAAATATGATGAAAAACAAAACCCTGTTAGCTTTGATCGTGGCTTGCTCTCCCACTCTTGCTCTTGCACACAACCTAACGGTTGGTGAAACCTTACCAGCTGCAACCATCGACCAACACGGTGAGATCCTCATTCAGCAAGATAAACCGACTTATCACCGTTGGAAAACGGCTGACATGCTTGGAAAAGTCCGTGTCATTCAGGCAATCGCAGGGCGTAGTGCTGCCAAAGAAATGAATGCGCCATTAATGGCAGCACTGACTGCAGCCGAATTTTCTGGCGAAAAATACCAAACAACCACCATTATTAATCAGGATGATGCCATGTGGGGAACTGGTTCTTTGGTGAAATCTTCAGCCGAAGACAGTAAAGCAGAGTTTCCTTGGTCATCTATCGTCCTTGATGAAAATGGTGTCGTGGCTCAGGGGTGGCAGCTACAAGAAGAATCTTCTGCCATCATAGTGCAAGACAAACAAGGCAAAATCTTGTTTGTAAAAGAGGGAGCGCTGAGCCAAGCGGATATCGAACAAGTTTTATCACTGATAAAGCAAAGCCTTTAATATTGGTTACAGATAACCCTTTCACCGATCAGACCAGAAATGTTATGGTATAACACTTCTGGTCTTTTGCTGTTGTCACTGCTGTGCTGTTTAACCTCAATTCACACCGTTGTAAATTGCTTGCCCTGTGTGCGGTTGTGCTCACCGTATGGCTGAACTTTGCCTATATTGAGCATCAATTAGACATCACACCAGAACATCATGCACAGCATCACTGCCAACTGTTTGCAAGTGCCCATCATGGCGCTTCAACGCCACCTCTTATTTGGTTCAATACCCCATCGATTGAAGTTCGCGAACCTCAACCGTTGGTGGCTCAAACGTTTTATTTTCCTTTTTCCTATCAAGCACGTTCACCGCCTATAGTTTAATTAGATCCCAGATTACTGAACGATTTAACTAAAATTATAGGAAAAACAATGTCTAAATATTCTCAAGTAGCTCTGTTTGTAGGGCTAGCGGTTAGCGCATCTGCATTTGCTGAAGAAGGGTTTCGTCAACATGAAGCTCACGTTCACGGACATGTGGAATTCAATATTGCTCAAGATGGAAAAGATCTACTGATTGAAATCACCGCTCCCGGCGCGGATGTGATTGGCTTTGAGCACGCCCCGAAAAACAATGAACAAAAGCTCGCTTTACGCCAAGCAGAAGAGTTACTCAACAATGCTGACTCTATTTTCACATTAAGCAGCGGTGCGAAATGTCACCTTGAAACGGCGAGTGTCAAACATACCTTGGGGGCGGATAACCACGACCACGACCACGACCACGACCACGACCACGACCACGACCACGACCACGACCAGCATGATGATAAAGCGCATGAACATCATGACCATGATGATCATCACAAGCATGACGAAAAACATGAGCAACACCACGATCATGCCCAACATGAAGCTCATGCTGAACACAGTGGCCATGGATCATTTACCGTTCAATATCAGTATCACTGCGATAACATCAGTGAACTTAAACAGATCGATACACACTGGTTCACCAATTTCGGTAACACCAAAGCCATCAGCGCAAATGTACTGACAGATTCAGTCCAAACAGCCACTGAGCTTTCGGCGAAGAAAACTGTTATTTCACTATAACCATATCGCGCTGGCAGAACCGTTTTGCCAGCGCGACTTATGTGAATAAAGAACCGGGTAGATGACGATGAAACAAGTCTCGCGCTCAAATCCTGTTGTTGAACTGCAACAGGTGGTGTTTCGATGGAGTGAAACAGCCGAACCGACTCTGGATATTCCTCAATTTCGTATTCAAGCGGGTGAGCATTTATTTATCAAAGGCCCAAGCGGCTGTGGTAAATCGACACTGCTAAGCCTTCTCACCGGTATTAATCGCCCACAACAAGGGAATGTTTACGTACTGGGACAAAATTTATCAGCCATGAAAGGCAGTCAACGTGACCGCTTCCGTGCTGATCATCTTGGTTATATTTTCCAACAATTTAATTTGCTGCCGTACTTAAGTGTTGTAGAAAATGTGACACTTCCCTGCCGCTTTTCTGCGTTACGTAAACAACGCGTGCAAGGCGACCTTCACCATGAAGCGAAACAACTGCTAGATAGATTGCATCTTCCTTCTTCCTACATCAACAAGCCTGTCGTTGAGCTCAGTATTGGTCAGCAACAACGCGTCGCCGCTGCCAGAGCTTTGATTGGCGCACCACCATTAATCATTGCCGATGAACCCACCTCTTCACTAGATTATGAAAACCGAGCGGCGTTTATTGAGCTGTTAATGGAGCAATCGAATCAAGCGAAATCGACGCTACTGTTTGTCAGCCATGATCCAACATTGGAATCTCTATTTGACCAGACGGTGCACCTAAATAAACTCAACCAAGCCGGAGGGGTAGCATGAGTACCACGATGACCCTAGCTTGGAAAAGCGTTCGTAACCGTAAAGCGACTGCTATTCTGACCATTCTTACTGTCGCTATCTCTGTCATACTGCTTATGGGAGTAGAGCGCATTCGAACCCAAGCCAAAAGCAGCTTTGCCAACACCATTTCAGGAACAGATTTAATCGTCGGTGGGCGCTCTGGACAGGTAAACCTGCTGCTGTATTCAGTATTTCGCATTGGTAATGCAACCAATAACATTGACTGGAAAAGCTATCAGGAATTTAGCCAACACCGCAGTGTCGCATGGGCAATCCCCATTTCATTAGGCGATTCCCATAAAGGCTTTCGTGTCATGGGCACGAATCACAGCTATTTCGAACATTACCGCTATGGGCAGAAACAACCGTTAGCCTTCCAGCAAGGTCAAGAATTTCATGGGTTGTTTGAAACCGTACTTGGCGCCGATGTTGCCAAACAGCTCGGCTACCAGATTGGTAGTGAAATTATTATCGCGCATGGGATCAGCGACGTGGGCTTCAGCCGCCACGAAAACTTACCTTTTAAAGTCGTCGGTATTCTTGCACCAACAGGGACACCAGTGGATAAAACCGTCCACGTTTCGCTGGAAGCCATCGAAGCTATTCATGTCGGCTGGGAATCAGGCGCTCATCTTGGTAACACACCAAGTGCGGAGCAACTTAAGCAATACGATTTCCAACCAAAGCAAATCACGGCCATGTTGCTTGGGCTAAAATCCAAAATACAGACCTTCGCGCTACAACGACAGATCAACACTTACCCTAAAGAGCCACTCAGCGCGATTATGCCGGGTGTCGCGCTGCATGAATTATGGGGCATGATGTCTGTGGCAGAACAAGCATTGATGGCTGTTTCTATCTTTGTAGTCGTAGCAGGCTTACTGGGGATGTTGAGCAGTTTATTGACCAGCTTACAGGAACGTCGTCGTGAGATGGCAATTCTCCGCGCGATGGGGGCAAGACCACGCCATGTGTTTTCTCTATTGATATTAGAGGCCAGCGCACTCACCAGTATTGGTATTATTGCTGGAGTGCTCGGCGTTTATTTGCTGCTTGGCTTAGCGCACCCTTTTATCCAACAAAATTACGGACTCAATCTGGCAATTACTTCAATCACCCCACACGAATGGATGCTATTAGGTTTTGTTCAACTGGCGGGCATCGTGATCGGATTTATTCCGGCACTGCGCGCTTACCGACAATCTCTTAGTGACGGAATGACAATTAGGATTTAATACGATGATAAGAAAACTGCTGCTTCCATTGCTGCTGGTATTTACGGCTTTTGCAGCCCCCTACAGCTACGCCTCGGAAGATATTTTAACCTTGGACTGGATAGATCTGGTGCCAGAGAAAGAGCGAAATCAGTTTGATGCTGTCGGCATGCCGATGGCACAAGATCATTCAGGCAATGCCGCTCAGCAATCCAAAGTTGGCAGCGTACGACAAGAGCTGAATGGTAGTAAGGTGAAAATCCCTGGGTTTGTGATCCCATTAGAAGGGGATGAAAATACCGTAACAGAGTTTTTATTAGTGCCATATTTTGGCGCATGCATTCATGTGCCACCACCACCACCGAATCAAATTATTTATGTACGATTCCCTAAAGGCGCGCCTGTACAACAATTATGGGATGTGATTTACGTGATAGGTACATTAAAAACAGAAACTATTAGCCATGAACTGGCTGAAACAGGTTACGTCATCGAAGGAACAGCAATCGCTGAATACGACGATATGTAAACAAGATTAACAAAAAGACACCTGTTAATTATCCTGCTTTAACTTATGTATCTGGACAAATAAACCAGAACAGCAAGGTAAAATAGCAAAAGCAAGGCGATTGACAGGTGCTTTCTCAGTTTATTTTCATTCAGAAACTTCATAAGCCCTCTCAAAAACTTCAATAACAATTTTAACAATTTATTATCAATTGTGATAGCGCAAATTTCTAAAGCGGCTCACATAGTTTCAGTAGCGAGGCTCGGTTTTCCGAGGTAGAGTAATTCTTTATTACCACTAAAGTTTCGAGTTAAAGATTATGGCCGAGAGCAATAAACCTGTCGTGATCGAGCACGAGCCCAGCCAAAGCTCGCGTCAGGACAAGAAAAGTACCTACATAAAAGACAGTGCAAGTCGCATCCTTAACATTGCTCAAATCAACGGTCTGGATGCCCTGCTGCAGACAGAAAAGCCAGAAAAACCCGCGCTGGAACGAGCATTAAATCGAGAAAGAAAGCGCAGAGAACAGCGGCAGAAAAACCTCGAACAAATTCTCAAACTGGCTCACCTCTCGTGCAAAGATGAAACGGCTGGCGATCCAGACCAAGATTGGCTGTACCGCTTTTTCGATATGGCTCAGGAAGTTCATAATCCATCAATGCAGCGACTTTGGGCACAGGTACTGAAACGTGAAGTAACCAACCCCGGCTCCACCTCGATGAAAGCGTTGAAAGTGCTGCAAGACATGACTCCGAAAGAAGCGCAAATTTTACAACGTGCAGCTTCTCTTGCCTGCAGTTTTGGTGGCGACAACAGTCGTAAATTATTGGTGGGGTACCGCGCTCAAGGAGGCATCTTTAGCTTTGGTAAACGCAGCACGACCAGCAATATTAATATTGGCAGCTTCCAATTACCCTACTCCAGCCTATTGGTGTTGTTTGAACTAGGCCTCATGCACGGCACTGAATTAGAATCTGGTGAAATCGAACTGGAGCCAGCTTTACCATTAAAATATCAAGGTAAGCAGTTGTCACTGCAAGCTCATGGCAAAGGAATTCGTTTACTTTATTACCGCTTCAGTCCAACTGGCAATGAACTGTGCAAGCTGTTAGGCAATAAACCCAATATGCAATATTACGATCAAATGATGGCGGTGCTGAGTCAGAAATTTACCGTACATACGGAAGTGAAAAACACGGTGCATCACACCGTTTAACCCATACAAAAACGCCAGCCTTTAGGCTGGCGTTTTCTATTTTAAGCAGCAAACAACTTATGCTTTAAATGCTTTAAATGCTTTAAATGCGTTGATCAAACCGTTTGTTGAACTATCGTGAGAGCTAATATCTGAGCTGTCAGCTAACTCTGGTAGAATTTGGTTCGCAAGTTGCTTACCAAGTTCCACGCCCCACTGGTCAAAACTAAAGATGTTCCAAATAACGCCCTGAGCAAAGATTTTGTGCTCGTACATCGCAATCAAGTTACCTAGCGTACGAGGTGTGATCTGCTTAACTAGGATTGAGTTCGTTGGGCGGTTTCCTTCAAACACTTTGAATGGTGCTAGTGTCGCCGCTTCTTCTTCACTCTTACCTGCTTTAGCAAATTCCGCTTTTACTGTTGCTTCATCTTTACCAAATGCCAGCGCTTCTGTTTGAGCAAAGAAGTTAGACATTAGCTTCTGGTGATGATCGCCTGCTGGGTTATGGCTGATTGCTGGTGCGATGAAATCACATGGGATCAGTTTAGTACCTTGGTGGATCAACTGGTAGAACGCGTGCTGGCCATTAGTACCCGGCTCACCCCAAATGATTGGGCCAGTTTGGTAAGTTACGGCATTGCCGTCACGGTCAACGTACTTACCATTTGATTCCATATTGCCTTGCTGGAAGTACGCAGCAAAACGGTGCATGTACTGATCGTAAGGTAGAATTGCTTCTGATTCAGCACCGTGGAAGTTGTTGTACCACAGACCGATAAGCGCAAGGATCACAGGGATGTTGCTTTCTAGTTCAGTAGACGCGAAGTGGTTATCCATCTCATGCGCGCCATCTAGCAGCTCGATGAAGTTGTCGTAACCGACAGCTAGAGCGATAGAAAGACCGATTGCTGACCATAGTGAGTAACGGCCGCCAACCCAATCCCAGAACTCGAACATGTTGTCAGTATCGATACCGAACTCAGATACCGCTGGTGCATTGGTTGAAAGCGCCGCAAAGTGCTTAGCAACGTGTGCTTCATCACCAGCAGAAGCTAGGAACCAATCACGCGCACTGTGGGCATTGGTCATGGTTTCTTGAGTGGTAAACGTCTTAGACGCAACTAGGAATAGCGTTGTCTCTGGGTTTACTTTCTTCAATGTTTCAACGATATGAGTACCATCAACGTTAGAAACAAAGTGTAGGTTTAGGTGGTTTTTGTATGGTGCTAGCGCTTCAGTCACCATGTAAGGACCTAGGTCAGAACCACCGATACCGATGTTTACGATATCAGTGATCGCTTTGCCTGTGTAACCTTTCCACTCGCCGCCGATAACGCGGTCAGTGAACGATTTCATTTTCTCAAGTACTGCATTAACTGCAGGCATCACGTCTTCGCCATCCACCATTACTGGCTTGTTGCTGCGGTTACGAAGAGCCGTATGAAGTACAGCGCGACCTTCCGTTTGGTTAATCGCTTCACCACTGAACATCGCTTCAATTGCAGACTTAAGCTCTGTTTCTTGTGCTAACGCAAACAAGTGCTTTAGTGTTTCTTCGTTGATCAGGTTCTTAGAGTAATCGACAAGAATGTCGTCACCAAAGCGTGCTGAAAATTTGTCAAAACGAGTCGCGTCCTGAGCAAATAGCGCTTTTAGATCCATATCTTGTGCAGATTCGAAGTGTGCAGTCAGTGCATTCCACGCTGGTGTTTGCGTTGGGTTGATATTTTTCAACATGGTATTGATCCCGATGTTACAGTAGGTTTCACTCTACAAATCCTAAGCATAATGTTTAGAATTGCAGAAGCCCCCGATTAAGCAAATAAAATTAGTGTCGTTTCTACATTGCGAAATTGCAGCAAAAACTTTGTAATAAATTTTCAAGTCGCAATTATGACTCAGCCGATTTACCCCATCATTGAGGTAGGTCACGTAAAGCAATTCCAATGGTCAGAAGAACCATAATATCTGGATAGAGAAGATAACGCCTCTCTATTCATTTGCCAAATAGAATATAGAGGATGCCATATGTGGGTTCAACGAACGATCCAACTCCAAGCTAGAAAGCGCGGTTTTCACCTGATCACTGATGAAATTGAACAACAATTACCTCAAATTAACGGTCTTTCTGTGGGAATGTTACAGCTCTTTATTCAACACACCTCTGCCAGTTTGACCTTAAATGAGAATGCCGATCCAACTGTTCGTCTTGATATGGAGCAGCACTTCAACCAATTTGTGCCAGAACGTGCTACTTATTACCAACATACCTACGAAGGTGATGATGATATGCCTGCACATATCAAGGCCTCGATATTGGGTGCGAGCGTAATCATCCCTATCAGTAACGGACGTTTAGCATTAGGAACATGGCAGGGCATTTATTTGGGGGAACATCGTGATCACGGTGGTAGCCGAAAAATAATTGCGACCATACAAGGTGAATAACCACCTATAAAAAATGCAGGCTGAAAGCCTGCATTTCTGTCTAATTAACGGTATTCCATCTCAACACGAGAGGTTAACTTGGTAACCAACTCATAGGCAATGGTGCCAATGTGCTGCGCTACTTCTTCAACTGGCAGATCCTGTCCCCATAAAATGGCTTCATCACCAACGAGATCGCTAGCGTTTGGTCCTAAGTCCACCGTCAGCATATCCATCGAGACTCGTCCAGCTACTGGCACTTTTCGACCATTAACTAACACTGGTGTCCCATTCGGAGCCGTTCTTGGATAGCCGTCTCCGTAACCAATGGCAATTACACCGACTTTAGTGTCGCGTTCACTGGTCCAGATCCCACCGTACCCGACACTTTCTCCCGCTTTCACATCCCGCACGGCAATAAGGTGGGATTTAAGAGTCATAACAGATCGATAACCTAGCTCTGCTGCCGATTTGTCATTAAATGGAGAAACGCCATACATAATAATGCCCGGACGAACCCAATCTAATTGGCTGTCAGGCCAAGCAAGTAACCCCGCAGAAGCAGCGAGAGAGCGCTCACCTTCACATCCATCAGTCAGTGACAGGAACAGATCCGCTTGTTCATTGGTGGTACTTTTATCCAGTTCGTCAGCACAACCAAAATGGCTCATATAACGCAATGGTTTCGCCACATTGCTGCATGCTTTTAAACGGTGAACAAATTCATCGAATTGTTCGGGGCGCACCCCTAAGCGATGCATGCCACTATCAACTTTCAGCCAGACCACAACCGGAACTTCAAGATCTGCTTGCTCTAACGCATCTAACTGCTCTTCGCAATGAACGACGGTCTGAATATTATTGGTGACTAAAATAGGCAAATCGCCAGAAGAATAGAAACCTTCCAACAATAAGATCGGTTTCACGACACCACTGGCGCGCAGTTGAAGCGCTTCTTCAATACGCGCAACCCCAAAAGCATCGGCTCCCTGTGCATGTTTCGCAATATGACGCAGCCCATGACCATAGCCATTCGCTTTCACAACTGCCATCACTTTACTGTGTGGCGCTTGTTGCTTGATCTGTTGCAGGTTATGTTGCAGTGCAGATAGCTCTACACATGCCGTCGCTGCTTTCATATAGCTCATTGAATTACTCATCATCCATATCAAATGCTGGGCCAGCATAATTGTCGAAACGAGACCATTGTCCTTGGAAAGTTAAACGTACCGAGCCAATCGGGCCGTTACGTTGCTTACCTAAAATGATTTCTGCCGTCCCTTTCATCGAACTTTCTGGGTTATAAACTTCATCACGGTAAATAAACATGATCAAGTCGGCATCTTGCTCGATAGAGCCCGATTCACGCAAATCAGAGTTCACTGGGCGTTTGTCTGCACGCTGCTCCAAAGAACGGTTTAACTGAGACAGAGCAACAACAGGAACGTTCAATTCTTTCGCCAGCGCTTTTAATGAGCGAGAGATTTCGGCAATTTCGAGTGTACGGTTATCTGACAGCGCAGGCACTCGCATCAATTGCAAGTAGTCGACCATGATCATTGATAACCCACCATGCTCTCTGGCAATACGACGAGCACGAGAACGAACTTCGGTTGGTGTTAAACCAGAACTGTCATCAATGTACATGTTTTTCTTCTGCATCAGGATCCCCATGGTAGAAGAAATACGCGCCCAATCCTCATCATCAAGCTGGCCAGTACGGATCTTGGTTTGGTCAACACGAGACAGTGACGCCAACATACGCATCATGATCTGTTCTGAAGGCATCTCCAGTGAGAAGATCAAAACCGGCTTGTCTTGTGACATCGCCGCATTCTCACACAGGTTCATCGCAAAGGTGGTTTTACCCATCGATGGACGCGCTGCCACAATCACCAAGTCCGATCCCTGCAAACCCGCAGTTTTCTTATTTAAATCGGTAAAACCAGTGTCAACACCCGTTACACCATCTTGTGGGGTTTTATATAAGAGTTCGATACGCTCAAGGGTTTTCTCAAGAATATTATCGACGTTCTGAGGGCCTTCACTTTCATTAGTACGAGACTCAGCAATCGCAAAAACCTTACTTTCCGCAAGATCGACCAAGTCTTCTGAACTGCGCCCTTGCGGATCGTAACCAGCATCTGCAATTTCATTTGCGACCCCAATCAAGTCACGAACTAACGCACGCTCAGCCACAATATCGGCGTATGCGTTGATATTGGCAGCACTCGGGGTATTCTTAACCAGATCAGCAAGGTAAGCAAAACCGCCAACATCCTCTAGCTGCTCACGCTGCTCAAGAAACTCCGATAGAGTGATCAGATCGAGCGGCTTACTGTCTTCCAGAATCGTTTTCACCCCATCGAAAATCAATCGATGTGGTCTGCTGTAAAAATCTTTTGCAACCACACGCTCTGCGACCGTATCCCAGCGCTCATTGTCCAACAGCAAACCACCAATTACGGACTGCTCTGCTTCTAGAGAATGAGGAGGAACTTTAATTGCGTCGACTTGCGCATCTAACGGTTTGCGCTTACGTGGATCCAACTTTGTATCGATTCTGGTGTCTGCCATGAGGATGCTCAAAAACTACTAACTAACCGCCCATTATAACCAGAATAATTGATTTGTAATTATGTAGGATAGGGTTTGTGATTTTCTTAAGGAGAATTAACCTGTTGCTGACGGACAAGCGAGGCGAAGTTTTTAATATTCACCCATTAGCTTCATCAATATCGGAGAACTTTGTGTCGAAAATATGGTTTCTTGGGATTACGCTGTTAAGCGCACCTTTTGTTTACGCGCAAGATGCCACCAAAGACTCAAAGGATATTGAGGTCCCATCACCTTGGAATAGCGAAGTTGAGTTTGGTTACCAGTCTCACTCCGGCAACTCCGATTCACAATCTCTGAACTCTCGATTAAGTGCCGATTATACGTCTGGGCGCCACCGTACCAGTGGTGAATGGAAGTTTTACTTGCTGTACAAAGATGGTGAAGAAGATAAGCGTCAATCCACTTATACCGCACAAAGTGACTATAAGTTAGGTCCTAAAACCTACTTGTATGGCAGTTTTAAAGGCGTTGACTCACGCTATAGTGCCTACTTTAAGGATTACACCATGTCAGGTGGTTTGGGTTACCAGTTTTCTAACACAGATACGTTCGTATTTGAGCTTGAAGTGGGGCCAGGCTTTCGCTACCAAGAACCTAATCATGATGAAATAGATGACGATGACATCATTTTTCCTGACATCGTCCAAGAAGCGATTTTTCGTGGCAAGATTAATAGCGAGTGGCAAGCGCTGGACAATTTACGGGTCGGTGCAACCTTAACCATGGTGTCTGGACACAGCAACACCCGAACCGATAGTGATATCAGCATTACCAACAACATCACAGAAGATATCGCACTTAAGCTAACCCACTCTCGCCAGTACCACGATAAGGTACCTGAAGGGCTTAAAAAAGCAGATACTGTCTTCTCTGCAAACTTACTATTTCTATTCTAATAGCGTTGCGATTAGAGCAAATTAAAGACATAAAAAAACACCAGCCGAAGCTGGTGTTTTTCATATTCGTCTTGGTACTGAATTACTCAGCAGCAACAATTTGTAGGTTCACAGCAGCGAAAACTTCAGAGTGAAGTTGAACGCTGATCTCGAACTCACCAGTGTTACGTAGAGCACCTTCAGGAAGGCGAACTTCACTCTTAGCAACTTCAACGCCTGCTGCAGTGATTGCATCAGCGATGTCACGAGTACCGATAGAACCGAACAGTTTACCTTCGTCACCAGCTTTAGAAGCGATAACAACTGCTTCTAGAGCGTTAACTTTCTCAGCACGCGCTTCTGCAGCAGCTAGTTGCTCAGCAACTTTAGCTTCTAGTTCAGCACGGCGAGTTTCGAACATTTCAACGTTAGACTTAGTTGCCATAACTGCTTTACCTTGAGGGATAAGGAAGTTACGAGCGTAGCCAGATTTAACGTTTACAGTGTCGCCAAGACCACCTAGGTTACCGATTTTATCAAGTAGAATAACTTGCATTGTTTAATCCTCTTTCTTAATAAAACGAACCGATTACTGATGCTTGTCAGTGTACGGTAGTAGAGCTAGGTAGCGTGAACGCTTGATAGCGCGAGCTAGTTGACGCTGGTACTTAGCACTTGTACCAGTGATACGGCTAGGTACGATTTTACCAGCTTCAGTGATGTAGTTTTTAAGAGTTGCTACGTCTTTGTAATCAATCTCTTGTACGCCTTCTGCAGTGAAACGGCAGAATTTACGACGACGGAAGAAACGAGCCATGGGCTATCTCCTGATCTTAAATTTGAGTAATGTTGTCGGCGTGTAACACTAATTTACCAACGCCATTTCGGCCGGTTTGGTAAGCGACAAATCCACTCACCTTAATGTTACTGCCTTGTACTAAATTCTGAGTGTCTGCTTGTGACCTTTGCCCACTAACAACTACCGGCATTCGACAATAAACTTGTCGAGGTAGGTCAGCCTCAATAACCGTAGAGCGATGCTCTAACCAAAATCGACAGTGTTCTATACCACTGGGGCTTTTACTACGAATGGGCGGTTTGGCTATGGTGCCAGAAAGCTCCATTCGGTTGGTCATAAGAGAAATTACTCAGCAGCTGCTTCTGGCTTAGCTTCAGCACGCTCTTCACGACGAGGAGCACGCTCTGCACGCTCTTCTTTCTGCTTAAGCATGATAGATTGCTCAGTGATAGCCGCTTTAGTACGCATGATCATGTTACGTAGAACTGCATCGTTGAAACGGAAAGCAGTTTCTAGCTCATCGATTACAGCTTGGTCAGCTTCAACGTTCATTAGAACGTAGTGAGCTTTGTGAAGCTTGTTGATTGGGTAAGCCAGTTGACGACGACCCCAGTCTTCTAGACGGTGTACTTTACCGCCAGCTTCAGTGATAGAACCAGTGTAACGCTCGATCATGCCAGCAACTTGCTCGCTTTGATCTGGGTGCACCATGAATACGATTTCGTAATGACGCATTGGTTGCTCCTTACGGATTATTCAGCTTCCACAAATGGCTCGGTCATCCAGAGGAAGCAAGGAACTAAAGATAATTGACCGAGAATTTAAGAGCACGAATAGTACAGAAAGAAAGCAGTATTAGCAAGAGGAATCACACTGAGATGCTGACCTTATTTCCATGTTCGATTTTGATTTAATAAATGAAGGGCCAGAAAAAGAAAAGCCGCTGCTTCATTCACAACGGCCATATGATTTACGCTAGAATTTTAATCGTCTTCATCATCATCTACATACTGCGCTTGGAGATAATTTTCGATACCAGTTAGCTTGATCAAACCAAGTTGTGTTTCTAACCAGTCAACGTGCTCTTCTTCGTCTTCCAAAATATCTTGAAACAGATCTCGTGATACATAGTCATGGACATCTTCCGCATAAGCAATAGCGGCTTTTAAATCCGGAATAGCGGCCATTTCAACTCTTAGATCACACTCAAGCATTTCTTTGGTATTTTCACCAATCATCAGCTTCCCGAGATCTTGTAGATTAGGTAACCCTTCGAGGAATAAAATACGCTCGACGAGTTCATCAGCATGTTTCATTTCATCAATAGATTCTTCGTATTCTTTATGAGCTAAATGTTTTAAGCCCCAGTCTTTATACATGCGAGCATGAAGAAAGTATTGATTAATAGCGACAAGCTCGTTACCGAGCACTTTATTGAGATGTTGGATTATGATTGGATCGCCTTTCATGACAAAGCCCTCCTGTTTGGCTCCTTTAAATGTAGAACCAATTAAGAAGGTGTCAAAAAGCGTTAAAATGGCTAACTTGCTTGTTTTAGCTCAGCAAATACAGCGATTTCACTAATGAGCTCTTTAGCATGGCGAACACATTTGCCACACTGACTACCCAAAGCCGTACAACGTTTAATGCCCCGAATATCCGTAACTCCTTCATTCTGAACAAGCTTTCGAATTTTTTTATCCGATACACCATGGCAAACACAAACGTACATACAACTTCCAAATACTTCACTAAGAGACAAAGTAAATATAAACGAGAATCGTTGTTATTACTACTTGGTTAAAGTGAATATTAAGACTGATTTGTTATAAGAAAATTTGCTACAGCGCATGGTCATTCAGTCAAAAACCGGAGTAACCATATGGATAAATAACTAACTTCCTGTTTAAGAACTAATTATTCGTTAGTACCTACTGTTATTTAAACACTTACCCTTATAACAGAAAACGAAAAAGGGAAGCCGAAGCTTCCCTTTTTCTTAGTGCGTTTTCTTCAAAAATGAAGAAAAGAGCAAGATTTCAATTAATTCATTAAGAATTATTCGAAGATCTTAGCTACAACACCAGCACCAACTGTACGGCCACCTTCACGGATCGCGAAACGTAGACCTTCGTCCATCGCGATTGGTGCGAT
>NZ_JBNJOI010000011.1:0-166407 GCF_050113675.1 Vibrio sp. TRT 21S02 | reverse complement strand
TTCAATTTAAGATTTTGTCGGCTCAATGAATACTGAACATTACATAAGTAATGTTTGAATTGACTGTGCTGAATCTTTCGATTCAATGGTCACTTCGTTTCATTGAAACCTAATTTGATACCGAAGTATCTAATTGGATTATCATCAACGAGTGCCCACACAGATTGATAGGTTTATATTGTTAAAGAGCTTTCCATTCGAGCTTCGCTCAAGTGGACGGCCATTTTAGCGAGTTAACATTCAGTGTCAAACACTTTTTCGTTATTTCTCTTGAGGTTAATTTTTTTATCCTCATGACCTTTGTTGCCTTATTATCGTTAGTTCGATATCCCGTGACAACGGTGGCGCATTATAGGCACTTCCTTTGGGAACACAATAGTAAAAAACAAAAAAAACAGCACTTTCAAACTGTTCGTTCACCTTTTAATCAAGATGATAAAAAAAGGAGCGACTACGCTCCTTTTTCAACCACAAACAATTCAGTTTTACTGATGTATTATCACTTGCTCGTTACTAACCACCAGTTGTACTTTCTTATCAGGCATAACCTCACCAGCTAAAATAGCTTTTGCTAGTGGGTTTTCGACACTTTGCTGTATTGCACGTTTTAATGGGCGTGCACCATAAACAGGATCAAACCCGACTTGCGCAATTAACTCAAGTGCTTTGTCTGATACTTCAAGTTCAAAACCATGCTCTTCCATACGGTTAGCTAAACGTAATAACTGAATTGATGCGATTGACTTAATATGTTCACGGCCTAGTGGATGGAACACAACGCTCTCATCAACACGGTTTAAAAATTCTGGACGGAAATGTTTAGTCACAACCTCCATCACTTCATTTTTAATTCCTTGATAATCTAGAGCAGCAAAATTTTCCTGTATCTTGGATGACCCTAGATTCGATGTCATGATCACAACCGTATTACGAAAATCAACCGTGCGCCCCTGCCCGTCAGTTAATCGTCCGTCATCTAACACTTGCAGCAAAATGTTGAACACATCTGGATGCGCTTTCTCTACTTCATCTAATAAGATGACTGAATATGGTTTACGACGGACAGCTTCGGTAAGATAGCCCCCTTCTTCATAACCGACATAACCCGGAGGTGCACCAACCAATCTGGCGACAGAATGTTTTTCCATAAATTCCGACATGTCGATACGAACCATGGCATCTTCACTGTCGAACATAAAACTCGCAAGGGTTTTACATAGTTCCGTTTTGCCCACACCTGTTGGACCTAAGAATAAGAAAGAGCCAATCGGTTTGTTAGGATCAGATAACCCAGCCCGGCTACGGCGAATTGCATTCGAAACTACTTCTACCGCTTCTTTTTGGCCAATAACACGCTTATGCAGAACTTCTTCCATGCGAAGCAATTTTTCTTTTTCGGCTTCAAGCATTTTAGAAACCGGAATCCCAGTTTGCTTTGAAAGCACTTCTGCAATTTCAGCATCCGTTACTTTATTTCGCAGTAACGTCATTTCCTGCATTTCAGCTTGAGTCGCTAAATCAAGTTGCTTTTCAAGTTCAGGGATTCGCCCATACTGTAGCTCAGACATACGATTTAAATCCCCGGCTCGTCGAGCAAACTCCATATCCATTCTTGCTTGTTCTAGCTCGGATTTAATATGTTGAGTACCTGACAAGGCGGCTTTTTCTGCATTCCAAACCTCTTCAAGCTCTGCAAATTCACGTTCTTTTTCGCTTAATTCTTCGTTCAGTGATTTAAGACGCTTTTCACTCGCTTCATCATGCTCATTATGTAGCGCTTGTTGCTCGATTTTTAATTGGATGATTTTTCGTTCTAATTTATCCAACGACTCAGGCTTCGAGTCAATTTGCATACGAATGCTCGATGCCGCTTCATCAATTAAATCAATGGCTTTATCTGGTAATTGACGATCAGAGACATAGCGATGGGATAAACTTGCCGCTGCAACAATCGCAGGATCGGTAATTTCCACGTGATGGTGCAACTCATAGCGCTCTTTTAAACCACGCAAAATTGCAACAGTATCTTCCACCGTCGGTTCATCCACTAACACTTTTTGGAAACGGCGCTCTAGCGCTGGATCTTTCTCAATGTATTGTCGATATTCATCAAGAGTCGTGGCACCAACACAATGAAGTTCTCCGCGTGCAAGTGCTGGTTTGAGCATGTTGCCCGCGTCCATAGAGCCTTCACCTTTGCCAGCTCCAACCATCGTATGCAATTCATCAATAAAGAGAATGATGTTGCCTTCTTCTTTGGACAGTTCATTCAGTACTGATTTGAGACGTTCTTCAAATTCACCACGATATTTTGCGCCTGCAACCAATGCGCCCATATCAAGAGACAATACTCTACGACCACGCAGCCCTTCTGGAACCTCATTATTGATGATACGTTGTGCCAATCCTTCAACAATTGCAGTTTTACCTACGCCCGGCTCACCGATAATCACTGGGTTGTTTTTGGTACGACGTTGCAAGACTTGAATAGTACGACGAATTTCATCATCTCGACCTATTACAGGGTCCAATTTACCTTGTTCGGCACGTTCGGTTAGATCAATCGTGAACTTCTCCAGAGCCTGACGCATCTCTTCTGCATTAGGATCGTTAACCTTCTGACCACCACGGATTTTCTCAATCGCGTCATTTACTTTTGTTTCAGTAAGACCAAGTTCTTTAAGCAAAGAACCTAAAGCGCCACGGTCTTCTAAGGCTGCAAGCAAAAACACTTCAGATGAGATGTAGGCATCTTGACGCTTTTGAGCCACCTTGTCACAAAGGTTGAATAGTGTCCCCATCGCACTAGAGAGTTGAACATCTCCTCCAATACCAGAGACTTTTGGTAAACGCTCTAGGATTTCACTGAGTTTTGAACGTAGGTGGGTAACATCAACGTCCAGCATGGTTAACAATGGACGAATGGGACTACCATTTTGGTCTAGCAATGCCACCATTAAATGGACAGGCTCGATATATTGATGGTCGCGACCTAACGCCAATGATTGGGCATCAGAGATAGCGATTTGAAATTTACTAGTGAATCGATCAAGACGCATATCAACCTTCCTAAACTCAACTGAGATAAAATCTTTTAATCAGTATGAAAGATGGCTGCGGCGTCTACGATTTTCAAGGGGTTGGGAGAAGATATTTCGTGGCTATTCTAGCCAAATGAAGGTGGCCTGTCGGCCAGTTACACCATCGCGGCGAAACGAGTAAAAACGCTCTGGGTTTTCAAAGGTACATAGCTCACAGCTAAAAACATCACTCACGCCACAATGATTTAAATGTATCGTTGCTAGCATATTCATATCTGCAAGCCATTTGCCTGTTTTAATCGGTTTAAACGCTTCAATAGCCGTAGGATGAACACTAATAAAAGCGTGTAGAACATCTTCTCCTACTTCAAATGCATTCGCACCAATAGCGGGTCCAAGCCAAGCCATGACTTCGCCATCAAACTTAGCCAGCGCTTCTTCAACAATGCCATTAGCAAGGCCACGCCAACCAGCATGAACGGCCGCAACTTGCGTACCGGATTTATTGGTTAATAAAACAGGCAAGCAATCTGCCGTCATTGCAGAGCAAACCACGGCACGTTTAGTGGTAAAAGCGCCGTCGGCATCTAATACATCTAAAGTGGTCGAAGCCAGTTCTGCAACAACGGTTGAGTGAGTTTGATTCAACCAAACTGGCGCCGAAGGCATCTCCGATTGTTCCTGCAACCAGTCGCGGTTACTTTGAACAATCGATAAATCATCCCCAACATGCGCACCAAGGTTTAATCCTTGATATACACCTGTTGAAAAACCATCAAGTCGTGTAGAACTAAACGCTTTGACATTTTTCGGCGCTGGCCAGTTGGGAACAACTTTATCCATGTTAAAACTCTTCTTCTAAACCGTGCTCTTGTGCGTCTTGACGTAACGCTTCAGACATCTCGACCATATCTTCAGGTACTGGAGCATGAAATTCTAACTCCTCCCCTGTGACCGGATGCTCAAACCTTAACATGACAGCATGCAGGGCTTGACGGTCAAAGTTGCGGATCATTGCGGTTAACTCTTCAGTTGCTCCAGATGGAATGCGAGCTCGACCGCCATAAGCGATATCCCCAAGCAATGGATGTTGCAAGTAGGACATATGCACACGGATTTGGTGAGTACGACCTGTTTCTAGTCGTAAACGAATTCGAGTGTGTTCGCGGAAATGCTCTGCCACACGATAATGCGTTACCGCAGGTTTCCCCATAGGACTAACGGCCATTAGCGTACGTTTTGTTGAATGACGCCCAATTGGCTGTTCAACACGGCCACCAGCGGTCATACGACCAATAGCAATCGCTTCATACTCACGCGTGATCTTACGTTTTTGCAGCGAACGAACTAAACGCGTTTGCGCAGGAACGGTCTTTGCCACAACCATTAAGCCCGTCGTGTCTTTATCCAATCGGTGAACAATACCAGCACGAGGCACTTCTGCAATGGCAGGGAAATGATGCAACAATGCATTCAATACCGTCCCATCCGGTGTCCCAGCTCCTGGGTGAACCACAAAATCACGCGGTTTATTAATGACAATGATGTCATCGTCTTCATAAACGATATCAAGTGGAATATCTTGAGCTTCCCAACGCTCTTCATCTTCAAGCTCTGCTTGAAGTGTGATCAGCTCTCCTCCCATGACTTTGGTACGAGGCTTTGTTATTACATTGCCATCCACCTGAACCTTCCCATCCAACAACCATTCTTTTAGTCGTGAACGAGAAAAATCGGCAAACAACTCGGCAATAGCCTGGTCTAAACGTTGACCTAGTTGGCTATCTTTTACGGTATTCGTTAATTCAATCTGCTGAGCCATATCGAACTTTTTCAAAAACTGTGAGACTAATGCTCACTACTGTGGAAAAATAATGCATTGCATCATTGTATCCGTTACCAACGAGAATGTAACGGAAGCGAAAGAAATATTTATCTCAAGGGATCGACGCCTGACATGAAACAGCACACTTTATCTGGCTTATTGGTACTATCATTATTGGTTGGCTGCTCTAGCAGTGAAGAGATTGTTCCGGATGTACCGCCTTCTGAGCTGTATGCCGAAGCACAGACCTCCCTGCAAAGTGGTAACTGGTTAACCGCTATCGAAAGACTGGAAGCGCTCGACTCACGCTACCCATTTGGTGCTTACTCTGAACAAGTACAGCTAGATCTTATCTATGCGTATTATAAAAATGATGACTTAGCACTCGGGTTAGCCACGATTGAACGCTTTATGCGTTTAAACCCGACTCATGGAAAGTTAGACTGGGTACTATACATGCGTGGATTAACGCACATGGCTCAGGATAGAAACTTTATGCATGACCTCTTTAGTGTTGATCGTAGCGATCGCGATCCAGAGCCAGTCAAAGCGGCTTTTGCCGACTTTAAGAAGTTACTTGAACGTTACCCAACGAGTCCTTATGCAGAAGACGCTCAAAAACGTATGTATGCGCTAAAGAATCGCCTTGCAGAATATGATCTTGCTACGGCGGACTTCTATCTACGTAGGGAAGCTTGGATTGCAGCAATCAATCGTACACAAGAGCTGCAAAAAACGTATCCCAATACAGAAGCTGCACGTAAGTCTTTAGAAATTCAACTTGAAGCTTATAAACAGCTCAAATTGGAAGATGCGATAGAACGCACTAAAGCTTTAATGGAACTAAATCCAATTTAACCGCACTACATCTAACAATTAAAGCCGCTCACTCTGAGCGGTTTTTTTTATGCTAATGATCCAACGCATTTCAAAACAGCGTTTGTTAGAAAACAATAAAGGAATTTTCGGAATTTAATTCACAAAATGAGGGTGGGCAAAGATTAGACAGGCACTTTTATCAGGCTGTAAAAAGTCCCTAAAAAGTGGAAGTTTTTTAGCAAGCTACCCTTTCAAATCTAATGACTTTTGCTTTGAGTACAAGCTTTTTTTAGCAAAAAAATAAGGACTCTTTGCGATTGATCACAATAAAATTTCATCAATAAAAACCCTCTCACTTTAGTGATCTAGATCACATTCTTTTATCTCTGAATAAGTAATCTGGAGTTAACCCATGAGGGATGACACAGAGGAAAAATCTATGAAAGTAAACATCACTGGCAAAAAAATCGAAATCACCTCTGCAATCCGCACTCATATTGAGAGCAAATTTAAGAAGTTAGAAAAATGGCAAATTGATATCATCAGTTGTCAGGCAACGTTCAGTGAAGAACCAAATAAACAAAAGAAAATTGAAGCTGTAATTACGGTACCCAAAGGACAACTTGTTGCTTCAGCAGTGCATGAAGATCTTTATGCAGCCGTTAATGAAGTTGAACAGAAACTGGAGCGTCAACTGAATAAGTTAAGCCATAAGTCCGAAGCTCGCCGAGCGGACAAACCAGAAGTTGAAGAGGTAGAATAATCTACCACTGGAGGATTCAAAAAGTAGCGCCTAATCGGGCGCTATTTTTTTGCTTGACGCTCCCGCCCCCCTTGCTTATTGTGGGTAAGAAATCATTATTTAGATATTATCTATGCAAAATCCCACTCTGTTCTTTTTTGACTTCTTTTTTCTCCAGTAACCTTGGAGGCTAATTCGTTTTCAGAAAGAAAGTCAAAAACGAACAGAAAGCCTCCCAAACGGGAGGCTTTTTTCATTGTTTAAGGAACCCAGAATGACCAAACAAAAATACTCACTCGATGACATTCGTCTACGGCTCAATGAACTCGACGATCAGCTGTTAAAGCTCCTCTCCGAGCGTCGTGAGTTGAGTATTGAAGTGGCAAAAAGTAAGGTTCAAACCTCTAAACCCGTGCGTGATGCAGAGCGGGAACAACAGCTTTTAGTCAAGCTGATTAACAATGGTCACACGAAATACAACCTTGATGCCCAATACATCACTAAACTCTTCCACACCATCATTGAAGATTCAGTACTGCTACAGCAATCATACCTTCAAAACCTAACCAACCCTGAGCTAAGCAGAAAACCGTTAGCAAGAGTGGCATTTCTAGGCGCTAAGGGCTCATATTCGCACTTAGCCAGTCGTGAATACTTCAGCCGCAAAAATATGGAGCTGGTTGAGTTAAACTGTGAGCACTTTAAAGAGGTCACCAATACCGTCGAAGCGGGTCATGCTGATTATGGTGTGCTGCCAATTGAAAATACCAGCTCTGGTTCTATCAATGAGGTGTATGACTTGCTCCAGCACACCACGTTATACATTGTCGGTGAGTTAACTCTTCCGATTGAACATTGCTTACTCGCAACATCTGAATTGCACATTGAACAGCTTCAAACCCTGTACTCACATCCGCAGCCACATCAACAATGCAGTGAGTTTATTAGCCGCCTAAAAGGGGTGACGCTGGAATCTTGCGCAAGCACTGCTGATGCAATGAAAAAAGTAAAAGAGCTAAATCGAAGTGATGTCGCGGCTATTGGTAATGCTTCTAGCGGAAAACTGTATGGCCTACAACCAATTCAAGGCCATATTGCCAATCAAACAGAGAACCATACTCGCTTTATTATTGTCGCTCGCAAACCTGTTGAGGTTTCGACACAAATTCCGGCTAAAACCACATTAATCATGTCGACCTCTCAAGAAGCTGGCTCACTGGTCGCAACATTGCTTGTTTTGCAACGCTTTGGCATCAATATGACTAAGTTAGAGTCTCGCCCAATTATGGGGAATCCATGGGAAGAGATGTTTTATGTCGATTTAGAAGCACATCTAAATTCTGATGATATGCAATTAGCATTAGCTGAATTAACCAAGCTCACGAAACATTTGAAGGTCTTAGGCTGCTACCCAAGCGAAAACGTTAAGCCAACACAAGTTAAGTTGCAGTAATAACATTACTTGGCTCAAATAATTCCAATTGCAAGCTGACATGCATAGCGAATCCCCCTACCATTTGCCGTTGCAAGGATGTACATACGCGGTATTCCGGTTACCAACGTTTTAGTAACTGGAATACCTAAATACAATGAAATGGATTTTCACTCTTCTCGGCGGCATGAAAAAAACTCTATTCATCGCCCTTATTTGGCTGATAACGTTTTCCAGCCGGGCACACGATTCTGGACTCAGTATTTATTTATGGGAAGATACTCTCTCCCAAGACTTAATGACTGAATGGGAGAATCAAAACAATTCAACACTCACGCAGTCTCATTTTGACAATGATGATCAGCGGAGCCAGTTGATGCTGAACAGTACCGAGCTCCCTTTTGATATTGTTGTTTTAGATAATATATCGGCTCAGATTTACGGCAAATTAGGGCAATTCGAAGATCTCTCCGACCTGAAAAACCGAAGCCATAATGGGTCAAAATGGCTTAAGGCATGCGGGAAGTATGCCGTACCTTATTTTTGGGGAACAGTGGGTTTGGTATATCGAAAAGACAACGTAACTACGCCGCCCAAAACTTGGAGTGACTTTGTCAATCCACCTGCCGAATTACGTGGTCATATTGGCATGCTAAATGACAGCGTTGATAGCTTTCTTCCTTTCTTTTATAGCATGGGCACTTCGCCATTAACCGACAAAACTTCAGAAATAGAAGCGGTCTACCCTATATTTGCTCAATTTAGCCAACACGTATTGTCCTACGAATACGTGCTTAGCTACATCCGCAGCCATACCAATGCCAATAAAATGAAGATGGCTCTTGCCTACAGCGGCGACCAATACTCGATGAACCGTTTTCTCGAAGAAGATTTGTGGCAATTCGTCACTCCTGAAGGCGAAATTTACCTTTGGGTGGATTGCTTAGCAGTGAACAGTGCTTCGAGTCACAAAAAACAAGCGAAAGCATTCATAGAGTTTATGATGGATCCCGCTAATGCTGCAAAAAATGCAATAGATGTTAAAGCTGCAACACCGAATTCAAGTGCATTAAAACTATTGCCAGAATGGTACCTAAATGATGCATCATTGTTTCCAAACAGGGAGAGGGTCGAACAGGGGCAAATTGATAGCCCTTTGTCGGCAGAAAATATTAGCCTGAGAGCTAAGATAATTAATACGATACTTAAACGTCATGAAGCTCAACACTAGAGTTCTACTGCTTGTCGCACCCGTCGTTCTATTGGGAGCCGCGCTTTCTAGTTATAGTATTTATACCAACCAGAAAGATTCACTGATCAAGCGAGAAAATAGTTATTTACAGCTAACAATGGAAAAGTTAGCTGGCCATTTTCGTCAATCTAGCGCGCTATTGAATAGTTACTCATTAACGCTCACAAAGAGTGATGTCATCGGTAACTATTTTACCCAGCACAACACCCCGTACCGGGAACTAGAAGTGCTCGATAACCTACAAAACACCATCGCCACGCTTCAAACCAACAATCAAGATAACGTCGCTGTAACCATTCTTGATAACCAAATGAACATGTTGTTTTTTGCCGATAACCGCAATGATCCGTTTTCCAAGCAAGATCAAAATGTTCTCGATTATGTCCGTCAGGTCTTTGCACAAAGCCAACAAAAAACGCATATCGGCTATACGCATGACTATCAAGGGGATACCACCCTCATTCGTTACGACATCCTCGACAAACACACGTTAAGAGCCCCACTCAGCTATGAAACAGACGATGTGTTTTTTATCATAGTCCATCTCTCTCTGAACAAATTTAATGATCTAAGACGAATTATTGAACTCGACAACGACAGCAGTATCTTTTTTAGTGATGATCCGGTGATCCGCTCTGGTATGACGCAATCAGTAGAGCTCAAGCCCGGACTGTTTGCTACACTCGATCCTGCCCGCTATCTGCTGGAACGAAAGCTCAACCGTTTAGAGCACGAATTGATGCTATCGTATCTCGCCTCTTCAACGATCACCGTCTTGTTACTTTCACTGCTTCTATACCGCCATGTCACTCGCCCAATAGCCCGTATTGATCACCAACTACAATTGGTCGAACTCGGTAAACGCAGCAACATTGAACGCCTTTCCAGTGAAGATGAAATTGGTCGTTTGTCTGCACGTGTTTACGACATGTACAATGAACTAAACTCAAGTTATCAAAAAACGAAAGCAATGGCTGAATACGATCACTTGACCCAATTGGCCAACCGTTATCAATTTCAAATGTACGTCAAACGTATTTTGGCAAATAAGCTCAATAACCTTCATGCTTGGATTTTGTATATCGATCTGGATAACTTTAAATACGTGAACGATAAGTATGGTCATCACCAAGGTGACTCTTTATTGGTTAATTTTGCCGAACACGTTCGTTCGTTGTGTAAAGAGTATGAGTTAAAACATGGCATTAAATGTCTTGCCTCACGGTTGTCTGGTGATGAATTCGCGATTTTTATCTCTTCGGCCCACAAAAGTGCGCTGGCAGATGCTCTTGCAACTGCCATACTAGAGCCTATTCAGGCTAATCATAATTCGCCGTTAGGCAACTTCCCAATCACCGCCAGCATTGGTATTGCATGTTACCCTGAAGATGGTGATAACATAACCAGCCTACTTTCACATGCCGATACCGCCATGTACCAAGCAAAGCGAGCAGGAAAAAACCAAGTTGCTTATTACTCTCAAGAGCTTGATAGCGTTGTCCGTCGCAAAGCTCAAATTGAGCGAGCACTTCGCAGCGGCAGGCTCGACGATGAGTTCTCTCTGTTATATCAACCCTATTTCGATGCATTAGGCACGAACGTCGTTGGTGTAGAAGCTTTGTTGCGATGGCACTCACCTAAGCTAGGCACGGTTACCCCCAGTGAATTTATTCCCATTGCGGAACAAACCGGATTGTTTGGTGCAATCGATCGCTGGGTGATTAATCAAGCTTTCCACGATTTTGTTCAGTTGCAACAAGCCCATGAACACCCAATTCAGTTATCAATTAATTTGTCATCAGCCGAATTAGATTCACTTCAACTGGCCAAGTTCATTGAAGCGGCAGCAGAGCAGCATAAAGTAGTGCCTCATCTGGTAGACTTCGAAATTACAGAAACTTTCGCAACCGACTCTCAAAGCTACTCTTTGTTGCACGAACTATCGCTTATGGGTTACAAACTGGCGATCGATGATTTTGGCTCTGGCTATACCTCTATCACTCAATTGGTAGAATACCCTGTACAGAAAATAAAATTAGACCGTGAGTTTCTTTCAGCACTGCTCAAAACCAATAATCAAAAAGTGATTAAGCCGCTGGTTGAGCTTTGTCATTCTCAATCGATGAAAGTAACCGCGGAAGGGATAGAGTCCGCCGAGATCCATCGTTGGCTGGCAGAAAACGATTGTGATTACATGCAAGGGTTCTATTTGTCTAAACCACTAACACTACAAGAAATCACTCACCCTAATAATCTCGATAATGGAGCCGAACATGAAAGTGAAGAAGATCGTCGTAGCTTCGCTTAACCCAGCTAAAATAAAGGCGGTTGAAAGCGCCTTTAACACTACTTTTCCTGAGCAATCTTTTGAATTTGTTGGCGTTAGCGTTCCCAGCGAAGTCGCGGACCAACCGTTCAGTGATACTGAAACACACCTTGGTGCGCTAAATCGTGTCAAGAACGCCAAGTTGCTTCAAAAAGATGGTGACTTTTATGTTGGGCTAGAAGCTGGTATTGAGGACAACATGACGTTTGCTTGGATGGTGATTGAATCAGATAAGGTACGAGGAGAGTCACGATCTTCAAGCTTAATGCTCCCCCCTCAGGTATTAGAAAAGCTAAACGATTCCAATGAGCTTGGTGATGTCATGGACGAAGTTTTTGCGACAGAAAATATCAAACAAAAAGGTGGAGCGATTGGGTTATTAACCCACCATCAATTGACCCGAAGTTCGGTCTATCACCAAGCATTGATCTTAGCCCTTATTCCTTTTATTAACCCAGAACATTTCCGTGCAAATCTGTAGAGATGACAAAGGGAGCCTAGGCTCCCTTTGTTCTTTAATGCTTTTCTAGCAATTCAGCTATCAAGGCTTTTTCTTCGGTACTCTTCGATTTGAGCTCGTTAGATCCCCGAGTGATCGTCGCAACCCCAACTCCTAGTAACTGGCTGATCTGACGCTGGGACAATTCCCCTTTCAGAAGTTCATGAAAGATATTAACCCTAGCAACCAGTGCGTCGCGCTCATCAGGCGTGAGCAACATAGTCAATAACATATCATGTTGCTCTTTATCAACGCTCTGTTTTATTAGTGCAATGATCTGCTGCCAGTCTTGGAACTCAGGTTGTGCTGCCATGAATTTAAACTATTCCTTATCAGTACTTGGCACTTGCTTCATTCTGATTTAAGAACGCACCATCAACACCTAAAATCTCGCGATAATATGTTTCAAACATCAATATATTTTGCACATAACCACGGGTTTCATTGAATGGGATTGCTTCAATAAATGCGTAAGCATCAAGCTTACCTTGGGTACGCTCGCGCCAAGTTTTTACACGATGTGGCCCTGCATTATACGCCGCCAAAGCAAAAATTCGATTGTTATCGTACTTTTCCAATAAGCTCTTGAGGTATTGGCTACCGATTTCGATATTTTTTCCAACCTCGTAAAGATCATTGCTCCCTTGATATGAGAGTTTATATTTACGAGCTGTGTATTTGGCTGTTGATGGCATGATCTGCATAATACCGCGCGCACCTACTGGTGAACGAGCTTCTACATCCAATGCACTTTCCTGACGCGCTAATGACATCAAAGTGATCGGGTCGATATCATGTTTATCGCCGTAAAAGTTAAACCACCAGCGATGAGCGACCGGGAAACGCATCTCAATGTTATCCCACATTTTAGCTTGAATACTGGCTGTAACCGTCAGATGGTGCCAACGTTTACTAGCCGCATACGCAGCTAACATTTCCGATTGCTCTTCAGTCACATTGCGTAATAACCAACGCCATTCACTTTTTGCTGCCGCTATCTTGTTTACCTTAATCAGCTCATCAATACGCGCTAATGTTTTTGAAAACGGCTTTACCATCTCAGGTTTATACGTCAGTGACGCAAAAGAATAATTGATCGATTGCTGGATCTCTTTTGCGGCAGCTACACTATAAAAATTCAGCTGACCAACCTGCTTTTCCAATCGTTTCTTACCTTGATTGGCTTTGCCTAACGCAATCTCGCTACGACCAAGCCAATACTGCCAACGCATGGACTGCTGTTTATCTAGCGGTAAAGTGGCAATCCACTTTTGCAGCCCTTTCCAATCTTGCTGTTGAATGGCTAATCGAGCTCGTCGCTCAATCAACGCGGTATTTTTTGAGGTTGAGATAGCTTGATCTCGCCATTTGGCTAAAGAAGCTGAATCGGTATTGATCAAACGGAAAGAAATATAGTCCGCTAACGATTGGCGTTCTTTCTCATCCAGCTTTTGTGTTTTTGCCACTTGATTGAGCGCTTGTTGTGCTTTTTCTACATCGGTACGCGCCAACTTCTTCATCGCAATAACGGCTTGCTTTTGATTGAACGGCGTAACAAGGTGTTTTTTGGCAAAAGCAACCACAGACTCCGGTTTACTGTACAACGACTTCATCGTTGTTGCTTTATCCAAGTAGCTTTGGCTTTTTAACTGTTTTTTCAGGTAGTTCATTAAGCTACCGTTACGCGCTTCAAACGCCAGCAGCATTCGCTCCATCACAAGCTTTTCAGTCTGGTGTCCGGCGTTATTCCATGCCTTAAACAACGGATCACAAGATGAAGAAACGCTCTTTCCACTTAACCATAAATCTTCCGCTCCTTTAAAGGCGAGCTCCTTGCTACCAGCGTGATACTGCGCTCGGTAATACAAGCATTGATAGCGCTCTCCTTTCGGCTCATCGTGTTGAAAGTCGAGTAACGTTTTCCATTGTTTTTGAGCTGCCAGTTTATTCAGATATGGCGCGCTGATCCGTGCAGAAAAAGGAAACGTTTTATGTTCTGAAATAAAGCGATTAACTTGTTTTGGCGTTTTACTGCCAAGATCGACCAAAAACGCTCGATAATCCACATAAGGTGTTAATGGATAACTCGCTATTTCAGGCCTGATTTTTCTATATTCAGAGACCTTTTTTTGGTCTAACAGTTGTTGTGCTTTATCGTATGTAGCACGTTGATGTTGAATGTCTGAAGCCTGCACCCAATGAGAATACGTACTGCCACTCATCATCACCGCAAACGTCAGCAATGATGATGGTAGGCGCTGTGACAGTAAAGAAAACGAAGGCATCATAAAGTCTGATAAGTCCTTTTGAGAATGATGTACTTTGACCTTTCATTAAGGCTCATACTCATGGGGTAAGTAAAGGATAAAGATCTTAAATCATCATAATTTCACACAGGAGTGACATACTAGACAAAAGCATTAATTAGTTACAATGAGATTGATTAATAGACCTTATCATTCCTGATTACCTTTCATTTGGGTGGTAACAAATCCTGCTTTCTTGGTATAGAATGCCCTTTTATTATGACTCAATTGTTAGGAACGATCGGCAATGGCTGAATACGTATATACCATGTCGCGGGTGAGCAAAATCGTGCCACCTAAGCGTCAAATTCTGAAAGACATCTCTCTTAGCTTCTTCCCAGGTGCAAAAATCGGTGTTTTAGGTCTGAACGGTGCGGGTAAATCAACGCTACTACGTATCATGGCTGGCATTGATACAGACATTGATGGTGAAGCGCGTCCACAACCGGGCCTTAATGTGGGTTACCTCCCTCAGGAGCCAGTACTCGACGAGTCGAAAACCGTTCGTGAAGTGGTTGAAGAAGCGGTTGCTGACGTGGCTGATGCACTTAAGCGTCTTGACGCGGTATATGCGGCTTATGCCGAAGACGGTGCCGATTTTGATGCACTTGCAAAAGAGCAAGGCGAACTGGAAGCATTGATTCAAGCAAAAGACGGTCACAACCTAGACAACGCGCTAGAACGCGCTGCAGACGCACTACGCCTGCCAGAGTGGGATCAGAAGATTGGACACCTATCAGGTGGTGAACGTCGTCGTGTTGCTATCTGTCGTCTGCTTCTGGAAAAACCTGACATGCTACTACTCGACGAACCAACCAACCACTTGGATGCGGAGTCTGTAGCATGGCTAGAGCGCTTCCTTGTTGACTACACTGGTACAGTAGTGGCAATCACCCACGACCGTTACTTCTTAGACAACGCTGCGGGTTGGATCTTAGAACTTGACCGTGGTGAAGGTATTCCATGGGAAGGTAACTACACTTCTTGGCTAGAGCAAAAAGATGCGCGTCTACAGCAAGAAGCATCTCAAGAAAAAGCTCGCCAAAAAACCATTGAGAAAGAACTTGAATGGGTTCGTCAAAACCCGAAAGGTCGTCAGGCGAAATCTAAAGCACGTATGGCGCGCTTTGAAGAACTACAAAATACTGACCATCAGAAACGTAACGAAACCAACGAACTGTTCATCCCACCAGGTGAGCGTCTAGGTGATAAAGTTGTCGAAGTGAACAACCTGACTAAATCATTCGATGGCCGCGTTCTGATTGACGATCTATCGTTTAGCATTCCCAAAGGTGCCATCGTCGGTATCATTGGTGCCAACGGTGCAGGTAAATCAACACTATTCAAAATGCTAAGTGGCACTGAACAGCCAGATTCAGGCACGATTGAGTTAGGTGATACAGTGAAACTGGCGTCTGTAGAGCAGTTCCGTGACTCAATGAATGATAAGAACAGCGTATTCCAAGAGATTTCTGAAGGCGCTGACATCATCAAGATCAACAACTTTGAAATCCCTGCTCGTGCTTACTGCTCTCGCTTTAACTTCAAGGGCTCAGATCAACAGAAAATCATCGGCGAACTGTCTGGTGGTGAACGTAACCGTGTGCATCTTGCCAAACTGCTTAAAGCTGGTGGTAACGTATTGCTACTCGATGAACCAACCAACGACCTAGATGTTGAAACACTACGTGCACTAGAAGAAGCACTGCTTGAGTTCCCTGGCTGTGCCATGGTTATCTCGCACGACCGTTGGTTCCTTGACCGTATCGCGACACACATCATTGATTACCGCGATGAAGGTCAGGTTAACTTCTACGAAGGCAACTATACTGAATACATGGAGTGGCTGAAGAAGACTCTTGGTCCTCAGGCAGCGGAACCACATCGCATCAAGTACAAGCGAATTACTAAATAGTATTGCTTGAATTTTGCACAAAGGCCGCTATGATTAGCGGCCTTATTTATTTGCGGTTTATATGGTTACGCTAGCTTGTGTTCTTAGGGGCTATAATATAATTGCGAACGGTAACGCATTGAAGCTACTTGGATTCTGCTAAGCTTCTTAGAAGTCTATATGAGGGATAACCATGACTGAACGACGTCGCTTTTCACGCATTATTTATCAGGCACAAGCAACTTTGCAGCAAAATGGCACAACAATTAGCGCAGAAGTAAATGATTTATCACTGCACGGACTGTTATTAAAGTCCGAACAAGCAGATAAATTGACCCCTAATCAAACCGTAGATGTTGAATTTTCGCTTCCCGACAGTGATGTCGTTATTCAGTTGGTTGGCAACTTGATAAGTGGCTCCAACGGAATACTAAGAATGAGCATCGATCATATCGATATCAATAGTATTGGACACTTGAAGCGGTTGGTAGAACTCAACGTAGGTGACGACAGCTTGCTACACCGTGAGCTAGAACACCTATCGGATTTAGGGGAATCTCCCCATAACTAATGCGATATGTCACGAAAAATAACGATTTCTATCCCTTCTTCTGATGGAGAGCAGCTTTTTTATATCACCAGAAAAACCGCTCTCATCATACTAAGCTCTATCATTTTGATCACTTGCACCGCGGCGAGCTACCTCTATACCACATGGCGTAGTCAGCAAAATACGCAAGATGACTACCAGCAATTGCTCAACCAAGTACGTCAAACAGAACAACAAAAGAGCGAGTTAGAGCAGCAATACAACGAGCAACTGGACGTCGCTCATTCTTTATCTCTTGAGTTAGAAGAAAAACAAACCCAGCTTCAAACCTTAGGGAAGCGGGTCTTTGATGTTGAATCGGTCCTTGGGATTAGTAACACAGAGGAAAGCAATAGTGAACGCTCATTAGAAGAGCGGGTTGATGCAGCAGCGATCGATTCTGCAGTACGTGCAACCATGTTTCGCATGATCCCAAACGACACCCCGTTGGAATATAACCGCGTATCCTCACCTTTTGGTCGCCGTATCAATCCTATTTCAGGGCAACGTCGTATGCATTCTGGGATTGATTTAACCTGTGATATGGGAAGCGCAATATACGCGCCCGCTGATGGCGTTATTGAATCGGCTCGACCAAGCACTGGAGGTTTTGGAAACTACGTCACCATGCGTCATGCGTTCGGCTTTACAAGTTCCTATGCCCACTTAGCGAAGTTTCATGTACGCCGAGGAGAATTTGTTCGCAAAGGCCAAAAAATCGCAAGTTGCGGAAATTCAGGAAACTCAACTGGCCCACACCTGCACTACGAAGTGCATTTTCTTGGCCGGCCACTCAACCCTGAAAACACCATGACTTGGACTCCTGATAACTTTGACTCACTGTTTGAAAAAGAGAAAAAGGTCACTTGGGGGCCATTAGTTAAAATGATAGATGATGTGGTACGACTGCAAGTTACGTTAACCAATAACACCACCCCACCACTTAACTTAGATACAGTAAAAAGTGATACAACCGCCGAAACCGGATTAACCACAAATTGAGATACTAACAAAAAGAGCTGCAGCAGCAGCTCTTTATAGTTACCCGCGATGAATAGAATCATTGGCTTGTTTGAGTAGGTTCTGACTCTCAGCCATAAATTGTGATGAGTAATCTCCAAACCATTCACTGACAGTCGCAAAGCTATCGACAAAGGCTTGCTTATCATGACCTTCTAGGATCTGTAACGCTTCACCAAAGCAGTGGTGAAAACGCTTGATCATTTCAATGTTTTCTTCAGAAGCAAGAATGATGTCACCGTAAAGGTTTGGGTCTTGAGCAAACAGACGGCCCACCATCGCTAATTCGAGACGATAGATCGGGGAACTGAGTTGCAGCAGTTTATCGAGGCTTGGGTTCTCACGGCTCAGATGCAAGCCGTAAGCAAAGGATGTGAAGTGACGCAGTGCCTGAATGAGTGTCATACCATGATCATGCTCATGCGCATCGATTTGACACAAGCTCGCACCCCAAATCGAAAATTGCTCTAATAACCATTGGTAATGCTGCTCTCCGCGGCCATGGCAGTAAACAATGACCTGCTTTGCCAAACTTGGAACATCAGGACCAAACATTGGGTGCAAACCAACCACTGGACCATTATGCACCTGCATCATTGCTTGCAGTGGTTTCGACTTGATTGAGGTGAGATCACACAAAATACAATCTTGCGGTAAACGCTCAAGCTTTTCGATCACTCCTTGAGTGAGATGAATAGGAACCGTAACAACGACAAGTCCAGCATCATCTAAGATCTCATCAGCACGATGCCAGTCTTTGCTACCTAACACTTTCACTTGGTAGCCAGATAACTTAAACATGCGACCAAACAAACCACCCAATTGACCATTACCACCGATGATCACGACAGAACGCAGCTCTGGGTTAAGACATTTAAAACCAGAGTCTTTTTCACTGGCGTAAGACTCACGCATGGTTCGACGTAAAATATCTTCAATCAGTTGTGGCGGAACGCCTTTCTTCTCCGCTTCCTCACGTCGAGAGGCAAGCATAGCAGCCTCTCGGTCAGGGGCATAGATGGGCAAACCGTGCTGGCTCTTCACTTCCCCCACTTTTTCAACCAATGCTAATCGTTGAGCCAACAGATCCAACATCTGTTTATCGACAGCATCAATCTGATCTCTCAATTCGTTCAGTTCTACAGCCATGGACTTCCCTATTCTCCCTTTAGGCGATCTTCCAAGAACGGCACCAACTCAGAGTGCGCATGACGTAATAATGCCTCAGTTGAATCCCAATTAATACACGCATCGGTAATCGATACGCCATATTGCATTTCATTGAGAGGGATGTCTGAAGATTGGTTTCCTTCATTGATATGACTCTCGATCATCAAGCCAATAATGGATTTATTCCCTTCACGAATTTGATGTAATACATCTTCCGCCACTAGGGGTTGGCGACGGTAATCTTTACGCGAGTTTGCATGACTACAATCCACCATCAAAGAAGCATCAAGGCCAGACTTCGCCATCTCTTGTTCGCACTCGTTAACAGATACTGAATCGTAGTTGGTTTGCTTACCACCACGTAAGATTACGTGACCATTAGGGTTTCCTTGAGTGGTAAGAAGCGCTACCTGACCTTCACGGTTAATCCCCATAAAGCGATGGCTTGACGATGCAGCTTGCATCGCATTAATCGCCGTCGCCAAACTGCCATCGGTACCATTCTTAAAGCCGATAGGCATCGATAAACCACTGGCCATTTCACGGTGGGTTTGTGATTCCGTTGTACGTGCGCCAATGGCAGCCCAGCTAAATGTATCAGCAAGGTACTGAGGGCTGATCGGATCTAAAGCTTCGGTGGCTAGTGGGATCTCCATTTCAGCCAGTTCAACCAGCAATTGGCGGCCAACATGCAATCCATGTTCAATATCAAAGCTGCCATCGAGGTGCGGATCGTTAATCAATCCTTTCCAGCCAACGGTAGTACGAGGCTTCTCAAAATAAACGCGCATAACAATGTAAAGTTGGTCATTGAGCAGCTCAGAGAGCGCTTTCAAGCGACGCGCATAATCCTTTGCCGCGTCAAGATCGTGAATAGAACAAGGACCACATACCACAAGGAGGCGGTGATCTTTTTTCTGAATAATGTTTGCAATCGTCTGACGAGACTCTTGAATAAAGCGGCGAGCATTGTCAGGCAATGGGATCTTTGCTTTCAATTCATCAGGTGTGATCAGAACTTTCTCTTCACTGATGTTAATATTACTCAATTCACTTTTTTGCATAACTTACGACCTGTACATTTTAAATTACAGCCAGTCACATCCTCGACTGACTTTTGCGCTTAACCATAAAATAACAATCTAATCTCACATTGCAAGCGTAAAATATAAAATACACACTATGTAAAATATAATTTACACTCGTTTCTTTTTTATCTTTATCTGTATTTGGGCGTTATAGCCATGTTTTCTCACCATTAACTCGACTAAAATCAAGAGCAAATTGCCCATGCAGCGAATACTATGGATCTGATTCTTTCGTTACTTCAACAAATGTGTGTGTACTTAGTACTGGCATACATGTTGAGTAAGACCCCAATTTTTTTACCATTATTGAATATTTCCAGCCGCTTAAGCCATAAGATCAGCATTTACGTCCTATTTTCACTTTTTTGTATCATGGGGACCTACTTTGGCTTACAGATCAATGATGCCATTGCCAATACCCGGGCCATTGGCGCAGTTATGGGTGGGTTATTTGGGGGGCCCGTAGTTGGATTCCTTGTAGGGTTAACTGGAGGTATGCATAGGTACTCACTTGGCGGCTTTACCGATGTGGCCTGTGCTATTTCAACCACCGCAGAAGGGCTGATTGGTGGATTACTGCATACCTATCTCGTTCGCAAAGGGAAAGGGGCAAGTCTCTTTAATCCCAGCATCGTCTTTTCAATTACATTAGTCGCGGAAATTGTCCAGATGGTGATCATTTTGATTGTCGCAAAACCATTTCATGAAGCTTATGAACTTGTTTCAGCGATCGCTGCCCCAATGATTATTGCTAACTCTGTCGGCGCAGCTCTATTTATGAGTATTCTTCAAGATAGAAAAACTATTTTTGAGGAGTATTCAGCCACGTTTTCCCGTCGAGCACTCAATATCGCGGAGCGTTCTGTCGGTATCCTTGCTTCTGGATTTAACACTGAAAATGCTGAAAAAATTGCTCGTATTATTTATGAGGAGACTAATGTCGGTGCGGTTTCAATTACCGATGATGAGAAGATTCTCGCATTCGTAGGCATTGGTGATGATCACCATAAACCCGATACGCCAATTTCATCTCAAAGCACCTTAGACGCCATCCAGAAAAATGACATCATCTACCTAGATGGAAAAGAGAAACCTTATCAATGCTCAATATCCTCTCAGTGTAAGCTAGGCTCTGCCCTGATCATTCCTTTACGTACTGGTGATCGAGTCATCGGTACCATTAAGCTCTATGAGCCAAAAAGAAAACTATTCTCTACGATTAATATGTCGATGGCAGAAGGGATAGCACAACTGCTTTCCAGTCAGATCCTGTATGGTGACTACCAACAAAAGCAAAACCTTTTGTCTCAGGCAGAAATTAAACTGTTACATGCGCAAGTTAATCCACATTTTCTATTTAATGCACTGAACACCATCAATGCGGTCATCCGTCGCGATCCTCCCAAGGCTCGAGAACTCATCCAGCATTTGTCACAATTTTTCCGCAGTAACCTTAAGCAAAATATAGAGACGGTGACCTTAAAAGAGGAGCTGGCACACGTAAATGCTTATCTCACCATCGAAAAAGCCCGATTTACCGATCGTCTTGATGTTGAGTTCAATATTGATGATTCGATCCTTGAACGAAATCTGCCAAGCTTTACACTACAGCCCTTGGTTGAGAATGCGATTAAACACGGTATTTCAAACCGGCTTGAAGGTGGCATCATTCGTATTTTCAGTGAAAACGTTGATGGCGGGACTCGGATCATTGTTGAGGACAATGCAGGGAGTTACACCAAACCAGACGAAGACCACATTGGATTAGGCATGCAAATTGTGGATAAACGCTTACGTAACCAGTTTGGTCGCCATAGCGCACTTTGTATCGATGTGGCACCGCAACGCTTTACCCAAATGAGTTTTATTATCCCCAACCAAGGAACGGATTAAGGTTATAACATGCTTTCTGCACTGGTCATTGATGACGAATTATTTGCGCGCGAAGAGCTCACTGAACTGCTCGAAGAAACCGGCCAGATTGAGGTTCTTGATCAAGCGGCAAATGCCATTGAAGGGTTAAAGAAAATCAATCAACTTAAACCGGATGTGGTCTTTCTTGATATCCAAATGCCACAAGTTACGGGCATTGAGCTTTTAGGAATGTTAGACCCTGATACCATGCCGAAAGTGGTATTTGTCACGGCTTACGACCAATTTGCCATACAAGCCTTTGAAGAAAATGCCTTTGATTATTTATTAAAGCCTGTCGATACCGCTCGTTTAGAGAAAACACTGGTGCGCCTGCTGAAAAGTGAAGTGAAACCCGACATCACGGTGCTTTCTCCTGCCACCTTAGATCAAGTGCCTTGTGTTGGCCTCAATCGTATTATGATCATTCCTACCTCAGAAGTGGAATGCGCTTACAGCGATATCAGTGGGGTACACGTACAAACGACAGAGCAAACAGCAACCAGCCAACTAACATTAAAGATTCTGGAAGAAAAAACGCCATTGGTGCGCTGCCATCGCCAATATCTAGTTAATGTGAAAGCGATTAAAGAAATTAAACTGTTGGAAAATGGTTTAGCCGAAATTATCACACTCAGCGATCATAAGGTTCCGGTTAGCCGCCGCTACCTAAAAACCTTAAAAGAAATGCTGGGCTTTCACTAATCCACCCTACTTCCAAAATGAAAAAGAGCCGCTTGAGCGGCTCTTTTTTAACAGTAGAATTAGCACTCCAATAGACGCTTCATCGCCTCTGAAGCTTGTTTCCATTGCGGTGAAAGCTGCAGTTCAGATAGCGTATAGCTTTGCTTTTTCAACATCGTTTGTGCAATTGGGGTTTCAAGGACTGGCAGGTTATCCAATACTTCGACCTGAGCATCACGTTGATTGCAAACCAACAACATATCACAACCTGCTACCAGCGCCTGATGGGCACGCTCTGCAGGCCCTCCCATGATAGAGGCGCCTTCCATAGTCAAATCATCTGAAAAAATCAGGCCGTTAAAACCAAGCTGCTCCCGGAGCACGCGCTTTAGCCAATATTCAGAACCACTGGCTGGCTCAGGATCATAATGAGGATAAACGACATGAGCCGGCATCATCGCATCCAAGATGGATGCATCAATTTGCGCTTTGAATATCGCCATATCTGTTTCGATAATATCGCTACGATTGTCGACTGGCGTCTCTAGGTGCGAATCGGCCAGCACTCCACCATGCCCTGGGAAATGCTTTCCTGTCGTTGCCATACCCGCCGCCTTCATACCACGCATATAAGCCATGCTATGAGTCAAAATGGTCTCGATATCCTCGCCAAAGGCACGATTGCCAATGGCTTTAGATTGATGTCCCTTGTCCAACACAGGGGCAAAACTTAGATCAATATCATGAGCAATTAACTCGGCCGCCATTAACCAGCCACCAAGCTCAGCCAGTTGTTCACCATTTGCCTGCTCTGCATATTGCTGTGCTGCGGGTATACGGGAGAAACCTTCACGGAAACGCTGAACTCGTCCTCCTTCTTGGTCAACACCGACCAAAAAAGGGCGTTTCACCGTATTTCGAATTGATTTGACCAACGCTTGTAATTGTTCACTATCGTGATAATTACGTGTAAACAGGATTAAGCCCCCAACGGTCGGGTGCTGCAAGATCTCACGATCTTCAGCATTCAGCTCATAGCCTTCCACATCAACCCATAGCGGTCCCATATTTTCTCCCAGCCATTGCAAATATCTTCTATGCAGGCAGATTATTCGGTTTATTATTGCATTACAATGGCTTTCAATAATCGGCAGCGGATTCTGACCATGACAAAACAAGAGCTTTACATTGGCGTAATGTCCGGCACCAGTATGGATGGCGTGGACACCGCATTAGTAACCATTGCAGACAACAACATTCAATTGTTGGCGCACGATGAATACCCAATGCCTGAGTCGCTGAAAAATCGGCTTCTCAATGTCTGCATTGGCCAGCAAACCAACTTAAAAGAAATCGGTGAACTTGATCATTTGCTGGGTCACTTGTTTGCCGATGCCGTGCTCGCTTTGCTCGATAAATCAGGTTACCAAGCGACGCGAATACGCGCCATTGGTAATCATGGACAAACCGTATTCCACCAGCCAACTGGCGATGCACCTTTTACGATGCAACTTGGCGATGCCAACATTGTCGCCAGTAGAACAGGTATCAATACAGTTGCAGATTTTCGTCGAAAAGACATGGCGCTTGGTGGTCAGGGCGCGCCTTTGGTCCCGGCATTTCACCAAACCATTTTTCAATCTAATGACTCTAGTGTCGTGGTACTCAATATCGGGGGAATTGCCAATATATCGGTCATCCGCCCACATGAAAAAGTCTTAGGTTACGACACGGGGCCGGGCAATATGTTGATGGACAGTTGGTGCAATAAACACACTGGCGCGAAGTTCGATAAGAATGCACAGTTTGCCCAGCAAGGACAGGTTCACTCCAAGTTACTAACCCAGCTATTAAGCGAGCCCTACTTCAATCAAGCTGCACCTAAAAGCACCGGGCGAGAGCTGTTTAATCTACCTTGGTTAGAACAACAACTAACAAGCTTTGACATTAATGAAGCAGATGTGCAACGCACCTTATGCGAATATACCGCGGTGACCATCGCTGACGAGGTCTCCAAATTTTTGATAGGTGCTAAGCCGGAATTATTAGTCTGTGGCGGCGGCGCTCAAAACCCCCTATTGATGGCTCGCATTGCAGAACTCTTGCCACAGTGGCAGGTATGTTCAACCTCAGAGAAAGGTGTCGACAGCGACTATATGGAAGCCATGGCGTTTGCGTGGTTAGCGCAACGTCGGATACACCATTTACCTAGTAACTTACCGGAAGTCACCGGTGCAACACAGCTCGCTTCTCTTGGCGTGTTGTATTTTGCCTAACAAATAAGGTTTATCATGACAAACGATGCCCTGATTGCCGCTCTGTCTCATTTGGTTTCAGAAGGACGTAACCCAGAAACCATGGATATCGATTTGCTTTCGTCACTTGAAATTGTTGAGCGCATTAACCAACAAGACAAGCAGGTCCCACTTGCGGTTGAAAAAGTATTACCTGAGATAGCTGACGCCGTAGATAAGATCACTGCCGCGTTTAAACAAGGGGGACGCCTTGTGTACATGGGCGCAGGTACCAGTGGTCGTTTGGGTGTGCTTGATGCTTCTGAATGTCCACCGACATTTGGCGTATCTGACCAAATGGTGCTTGGCCTTATTGCTGGTGGCCCAGAAGCCATATTAAAAGCCAAAGAAGGTGCAGAGGATTCCCCCGAACTTGGAGAGTCAGACCTTCAAGCGATTCAGTTTAATTCGCAAGATGTCTTGGTCGGTATTGCTGCCAGTGGCCGAACGCCTTACGTCATTGGTGGCTTAACGTATGCAAACAAACTTGGCGCAGTGACCGTAGCACTCTCTTGCAACCCAAATTCACCGATTGCAGAAGAAGCGCAGATCGCCATTAGTCCCGTTGTCGGGCCAGAAGCATTAACAGGTTCAACTCGTCTTAAGTCAGGTACGGCACAAAAGCTTGTGTTAAATATGCTCACCACGGCGTCGATGATCCGCCTTGGTAAGAGCTATCAAAACCTTATGGTTGATGTTAAAGCCACTAATAAAAAATTGGTCGCCCGCGCCGCTCGCATTGTCATGCAAGCAACAGAGTGTGAGAAGCAATTGGCGACTCAAATCCTCGAAGAAACGCAATACGACGTTAAGCTGGCAATTTTGATGATTCTGACTGGAATGGATATTGAAATGGCTAGGACACAATTAACCCGACAAGATGGTTTTTTACGTAAAGCGGTCGAAAACCATAGTGACAGCTAGAAAAAAAGGTGACCTTTTGGTCACCTTTTTTTACTCTTCGTATAACCATTCATCAAACTGGCGATTGGCTTCATTTTTTGCACGGCGCTTGATTTCATTCGGGTTGGTCATGTTTTTCACCCGATCGACTTTATCAGTGTATTTGTCTGTCGCTTGGTTCACTTCACGCTTAAGTTGGTTTTCAACATAAGTGCCATTTGAAAGCTCTTTGATATTGCGCTGGGTATTGTTGATCGTGTTGGTAATACGATGCTTATTATGATCGTATTTACGCTTCATTTTGATCGTCTCTTTTAACGCGTTGCTTGCACCAGCAGTCAATGGCAACAGCACTAAACCAACAAGTAATAGCTTTCTCATTTTGTGACTTCTCTTCTAATGAACCATTAATCGGTGAATTACAACAAAGTGATCCAGTTCAAATGTCAGAGCAAAAACAAGCCACCATGACGTCTTATTAAAGAGACGGCGTTATTGGCTGTGTTCATTCCAACCACGTTGCCACTCCATACGAAATTTTTGTGCCTGCGCCGTTCCTTCACAAATCCCTTCGTAATATTGACCTGATAAGCCAATCTGATAGGCAAAATTCGGATTACAATATTCCGTTAACCCTTCACTGTAACCTTGCTCGTAATCGTCTTGTTTGACCGCACCCAGATCCATTAGCTCTTTATAAGACCGCTCAGTGTGGCCACTGACTGCATCTTGATAACCGATCTGAAACCAATCCCCCTCTTTCGCCAACTGCTCAGGACTCGACGCACATGCACTTAGCAACAACACCAAGCTTCCAATTGTGAGTTTTTTATTCATTGATTTTCCTTTCAATCTTCTTTTCAACGCCATCAAACCACTAAATCACTCTTAGCGCCACCGGCAATCAGTAAAAACCACTTAATTGAGTTATTTGCCACTAACGCCCCCATACGACCACTCGCCATAAAACTGGATGTTTGTTGCCTCTGGGTCTCTTAGTATTCAACGTGAGCTTATAAAATTCATTTAAGGATAGTTGCTATGTTGTGGTTTTTAACCTGTGTCGCAGCCCTGATTGGCGGATACTTTATTTACGGCGCCTTCGTCGAAAAAATTTTTGGTATTAATGAGAAACGCCAAACACCAGCCCACACCAAAACGGATGGTGTTGACTATGTTCCTATGTCGACCAAGAAAGTTTACCTTGTTCAGTTACTGAACATTGCAGGTGTTGGTCCAATCTTTGGCCCGATAATGGGCGCGCTGTATGGTCCAGCTGCAATGCTTTGGATTGTGATGGGTTGTATCTTTGCAGGTGCCGTCCATGATTATTTCTCTGGCATGTTGTCTGTGCGTAACGGCGGTGCTTCGGTGCCAACCATTACAGGCCGCTACTTGGGTAATGGCGCAAAACATTTCATGAACATTTTTGCCATTATCCTTCTGCTATTGGTTGGTGTTGTATTCGTATCTGCACCAGCGGGCATGATCACTAACCTGATCAACGACCAAACTGGCTTCTCCGTTACTATGACTTCAATGGTGGTAGTAATTTTTGCTTACTACATCATCGCTACAATTGTACCTGTCGATAAGATCATCGGCCGTTTCTACCCACTGTTTGGCGCGCTACTTATTTTCATGTCAGTTGGTCTAATCACTGCTGTCGCTTTCTCTAGCGAACATACCGTGATGGGAGATTTTCAAGTCAGTGACATGTTCACTAACCTAAACCCAAATGATATGCCGTTGTGGCCTGCCCTATTTATCACGATTGCTTGTGGCGCAATCTCTGGCTTCCATGCTACTCAGTCTCCTTTAATGGCACGCTGCATGGAAAATGAGAAAAATGGCCGCTTCGTCTTTTACGGAGCAATGATTGGTGAAGGTGTGATCGCCCTAATTTGGTGTGCTGTCGCGCTCTCTTTCTTCGGCAACCTAGATGCGCTATCAGAAGCGGTGAAGAATGGTGGCCCAGGTAACGTCGTATACAGCGCATCATTTGGCTTGCTAGGTGTATTCGGTGGTGTGATTGCTTTCCTAGGTGTGGTGATTCTGCCAATTACCTCCGGAGACACAGCATTCCGCTCTAGCCGCTTGATTCTTGCTGAATACTTCAATGTAGATCAAAAAGCACTACGTAATCGCCTAATGATGGCAGTACCACTGTTTGTTCTTGGTGGCATCTTGACTCAAGTTGATTTCGGTATCATCTGGCGTTACTTCGGCTTTGCTAACCAATCAACGGCTGTAATGATGCTGTGGACTGCCTCGGCTTATCTACTGCGTCACAATAAACTGCACTGGATCACCACAGTACCAGCAGTGTTCATGACTACCGTATGTGTGACCTTCATTCTTAACAACAGCACATTAGGTTTCGGCCTACCAATGCAGATTTCAACCATCAGCGGTATCGTATTTGCCCTAGCGGTGGCCACTTACGTGATTAAAACTTCAAAAGGCAAAGGGGAAACCGAGCTGCCGGATGAAGAAAAAACATCAACCGTAACAGAAACTGCTTAATCCATTGACCACTTTACTTGCATTAAAAAGGGTTCCGCTTGGAACCCTTTTCTTTTCATTGATATAAAAATGAGAGCAACCTAACTTTCATCTCAATCAGCATCAGTCTACTTGCTTGATTTGAAGTTCTTTTGGTACTTCGAAGAACATGTTCTCTTCTCGACCTAGTACTTCTTCAACCGTTTCTGCACCCAACTCTTGAATGCGATTTAAGATCTGATTAACAAGCTCTTCAGGTGCTGATGCACCAGCGGTGACTCCAACTTTTACTTTCCCTTCAAACCATTCTGGTTTGATGTCTTCAGGGCAATCAGTCAAGTAACCAGGCGTGCCTAACTTTTCAGCCAGTTCTTTCAAACGGGTTGAGTTAGACGAGTTCTTAGAACCAACAACTACAACCACATCCACACTTTGAGCCAGTTCTCGTACCGCATCTTGGCGGTTTTGAGTGGCATAACAGATGTCATCTTTACGTGGTCCTTGGATGTCAGGGAAAGCACGGCGAAGCTCTTCAATCACATCCGCAGTTTCATCCACTGAAAGAGTCGTTTGGCTTACATAGTGCAAATTGCTCGGATCTTTCACTTTGGCTTTTAACTGCTCAACATCAGCAGGAGTTTCAACCAAATACATACCACCTTCAGTACTTGCGTATTGGCCCATCGTCCCTTCTACTTCTGGGTGGCCAGCATGGCCGATCAGCACAACTTCCATGCTCTTACGGCTGGCACGTGCCACTTCCATATGAACTTTAGTCACCAGTGGGCAAGTGGCATCAAACACCGTCAGATCACGCTCTTTGGCTTCTTTACGTACTGCTTGAGAGACACCATGAGCAGAAAAGATCACGATGTTATCATCGGGCACTTCATGCAACTCTTCGACAAAGATCGCACCACGCTGTTTTAGACCTTCAACCACAAAGCGGTTGTGCACGACTTCATGGCGAACATAGATAGGTGGCTGATACATCTCAAGTGCACGCTCAACGATGCTGATCGCACGATCAACACCAGCACAAAAGCCTCGAGGGTTAGCTAATAGGATTTTCATTGCATTGCTCATGGAGTCATTATCTTCTTTGGGCGCTTATTCTACTGACAAAATCTCAACTTCAAAAGTCACATCTTGCCCAGCTAATGGGTGGTTGAAGTCGACCGTCACTGAATCTCCTGCAATCTCAGTAATGATGCCAGGGATCTCAACACCATCAGGACCACTAAAAGCCATAATGGTACCAATTTCCACTTCTGCATCACCGACAAATTTGGTACGATCCATATGATGAATATTGTCAGGATTTGGCATACCGAACGCATCAGCGGCATTCAACTCAATCGACTTATGCTCGCCTACAGCCAGCCCTAGTAAACATTGTTCAAAATTATCACTCAAGCTGCCGTCACCAATAATTAACTTAGCTGGCTTACCCATATTATGCGTACTGTCGGCTACGGAGCCGTCTTTCATTTTTATAGTAAAATGCAGCGTTACTGCAGAGTGTTGGCTAATAATTGTCACGTTACGGCTTCCTTGAAGTGATCTTTAATTTTTAACTGTTCTTATATTAGAAAGCGCTGTCTGAATCAACAGACAGCGCTTAGGGTTATTCGAGGTTTTTCACAACCTATGCTTTTACGTCTTCTTTTTTACGAAAGCTATCTAAGATGATCATTGCAGCGCCAATGCAAATGGCGGTATCTGCTAGATTAAATGCAGGCCAATGATAATCTCCCCAGAAGAAATCAAGGTAATCAACCACAAAGCCATGCACAACGCGATCAAACACATTGCCAACAGCACCACCGATGATCAACGCATAGGCGATGTTATTCCATTTCTCTTTCGCTGGTAACTTACTCATCCAGTAGGTCAACATACCGGTGACGACAAATGCAATCCCGGTAAAGAACCAACGCTGCCAACCAGCTTGATCACTCAAAAAGCTAAAAGCAGCTCCGTAGTTATGGACATAAAGCAGATTGAAGAATGGTAGAACCTCAATACGATTCGCCCAGCCATAACCCATGTTGTCCATAACAAAAAGCTTAATGCCGATATCAGCAAGGAAAATCACCAACGCTAACCATAGCCAGCGCACACCTGATTGTTTTAGTGGAATGTTTGACATCTTATCCCTTAAAGAATTAAGCCCTAAAAATAACCCCAGTAGATACTGGGGCTATGTTATTTCAATAAAGTTCCGTTAGCGTTTGCTCTAAATTATTGGTGCTGTAGCAAGGCGACAAACTTACGAGACTCCTGAGCATAGTTTTCCTATGTGATGGAGCGAGTAAGTACAGTCAACACAGCTACAGTGCCAAGAATGACGAGCAATTATGCGAACTTGCGGACTTCACCTTCGCCATCTACGTTCGATACACAGCGACCACAGATCTTCTCATGACCCGCGATGGTGCCTACGTCCGGCGTGTGGTGCCAGCAACGGTCACACTTCTCGTTTTCGGTCGCTTTCACTTCAACAAACAGACCTTCTACATCAGTTTCTTGTGCAGCGTCAGACTTCTCGCTTAGAGGCTTAACAACTGCCGCTGAAGTTAGTAGCGCAAAACGCAGTTCATCTTCAAGCTTGCCTAGCTTCGCTGCTAGTGCGTCATCTGCGTATAGCGTTACTTCTGCTTGCAAAGAGCCACCGATAGTCTTGTCTTTACGAGCATCTTCTAGCAGCTTGTTCACGCCACCACGAACCGCTTGAACGTCAGACCAGAACTCGTTGTTTAGCTCTTCGCCTTCGGCAAGACCGAATAGACCATCGAACCACTCACCAGTGAAGACAAACTTCTCACGCTCGCCCGGCATCTCATTCCAGATTTCATCTGCAGTGAATGACATGATAGGTGCCATCCAACGAACTAGAGCTTCTACGATGTAGTAAAGCGCAGTCTGACAGCTACGTTGAGCGTGGCCGCCACGTTTCGCTGTGTACTGACGGTCTTTAATTACGTCTAGGTAGAACGAGCCCATTTCAATTGAACAGAACTGCATTAGACGCTGAGTTACCGCGTGAGTGTTGTACTCACCGTATGCTTTTACAATCTCTTCTTGAGCAGCTAGTGCGCGGCCTACAGCCCAACGGTCTAGCGCAACCATTTCCTCAGCAGGAACAATATCTGTCGCAGGGTTAAAGCCGCTTAGGTTTGCTAGGAAGAAACGCGCTGTGTTACGGATACGACGGTATGCATCAGCAGAACGCTTCAGGATCTCATCAGATACTGCTACTTCGCCGGTGTAGTCGGTAGATGCAACCCATAGACGTAGAATATCTGCACCTAGTTTGTTGGTTACATCTTTTGGTGCAACTACGTTACCGATAGATTTCGACATCTTGCGGCCGTGACCATCAACTACGAAGCCGTGAGTTAACACTTGCTTGTATGGTGCTTCATCTTTCATCGCGATAGATGAAATTAGTGAAGATTGGAACCAACCACGGTGTTGGTCTGAACCTTCTAGGTATAGGTCAGCACTGTTGCCGTTGTACTCTTCACGAGCATCAACTACTGAGTAGTGTGTAACACCTGAATCGAACCATACGTCTAATGTATCTAGCACTTTTTCGTACTTGTCCGCTTCTTCACCTAGTAGGTCAGAGATTTCTAGATCCCACCAAGCTTGAATGCCTTTTTCTTCCACCAGCTGAGCAACTTTCTCGATAAGCTCTAGTGTGTTTGGATGAAGTTCTGCTGTTTCTTTGTGAACGAACAGAGCAATTGGCACACCCCAAGTACGTTGACGAGAGATACACCACTCAGGGCGACCTTCAATCATACCTTCGATACGGCTTTGACCCCACTCAGGCATCCACTCAACACCTTTGATTGACTCTAGCGCTTTTGCACGTAGGCCAGCTTGATCCATAGATACAAACCATTGTGGTGTTGCACGGAAGATGATTGGAGTTTTATGACGCCAACAGTGTGGGTAGCTGTGCTCATAAGCGTGGTGATGAAGAAGCGCGCCTTTCTCTTTTAGCGTTTCAACAACTGCATCGTTCGCTTTAAATACGTGCTGACCAGCAAATAGTTCTGTATCTGGTAGGTAAACACCGTTTGAACCTACTGGGTTCGCGACTTCTAGGTTGTACTTGTTACCTACCGCAAAGTCTTCTTGACCGTGGCCAGGAGCAGTATGGACCACACCCGTACCAGAATCAGTCGTTACGTGATCACCAAGGATCGCAGGGACAGTGAAGTCGTAGAATGGGTGTTGGAACTGAGAAAGCTCAAGATCCGCACCTTTCGCAAAACCAAGATTATGGAAATGCTCGATACCCGCACGATCCATCACATCTTTAGCTAGTTCAGACGCAACAATGATACGTTCTTTCACTTCGCCTTCGACTTGGATAAGCACGTACTCTAGATCATCACGTAGACATACTGCGCGGTTTGCTGGCAGAGTCCACGGTGTGGTTGTCCAGATAACAATTGAGATATCACCTTCACCTTCGTGACCTTCATTTAGGTCAAATTTAGAGATAAGTGCCGCTGCATCTGCTGCTTTAAAGCGAACATCAATCGAAGGAGATACTTTATCTTTGTACTCAACTTCTGCCTCAGCAAGCGCTGAACCACAGTCGGTACACCAGTGAACAGGTTTAAAACCTTTAAGCAAGTGGCCGTTATCAGCAATCTTACCCAGGGCACGGATGATGTTTGCTTCAGTTGCAAAATCCATCGTGCGGTAAGGTTTGTCCCACTCACCCATGATACCTAGGCGTTTGAAGCTCTCTTTTTGACCTTCAACCTGACCTGCCGCGTACTTACGACACTCTTCACGGAACTCAGCCGCAGAGATTTTTTGGCCTGGTTTGCCTTTTTTCTTTTCTACCATTAGTTCAATTGGTAGACCGTGACAGTCCCAACCAGGAATGTACGGTGCATCAAAACCAGAAAGTGTTTTGGATTTAATAATAATGTCTTTAAGAATCTTATTTAGTGCGTGGCCAATGTGAATGTCACCATTCGCATATGGAGGGCCATCATGTAGAACGAAAGATTTTTTGCCTTTCTTCGCTTTACGGATCTCACCGTAAAGGTCTTCTTTATACCAACGCTTAAGCATTTCTGGCTCACGATTCGCCAGATTGCCACGCATCGGAAACCCTGTTTCAGGAAGGTTCAGGGTATCTTTATACTCACTCATCGATTCTTAATTCCGTTGTGTTGGGTGACAGTTAGACATTATGCCAAGCAGCGAACTAAACCGCTTGGTCTTCAAGCTGACGCAGCCACACCCTTGCTGCCTCAGCATCCAATTCAATTTGTTGTTTTAAAGCGTCAAAAGAGTCAAATTTATGCTCATCTCGCAGCTTATGTAAAAGTACAATTTCTAATTGCTTGCCATATAAATTGGCATGAAAGTCGAATAAATGTACTTCAAGTTGTTGGCGGACACCATTTACAGTGGGTCTATTTCCAATATTCGCGACACCACCAATAGGTTTATTTCCCAAGCCCAGAGCTTGAACGACGTAGACACCAGATACCGGTGAAACGCAACGTTTTAAAGGAATATTGGCGGTAGGGAAGCCGATTGTTCGACCCAGTTTGCGGCCATGAGCTACACGGCCACTAATACTGTAGTCACGCCCTAACATTTCAGCCGCAGCAGTTAAGTTATCTTTGGCTAATGCATCACGAATCGCAGTACTGCTTACTCGCTGTTTTTGCATACAGAAACTTTGCGTACTGACCACCTCAAAACCATGCTCTTGGCCTGCTTTTAAAAGCATGTCGAAGTTACCTTGTCGACCTCGACCAAAGCAGAAGTCATCACCAACGACCAGAAACTTAACATCCAAACGCTTGACCAACAAGTCACGAATAAATGCGTCAGCACTTAAGCTGGCAAAGTACTGATTAAAATTGACACACAGCAGGCGATCTAAGCCCAACTTACCCAGTTGAACGTACTTATCACGTAACCGCGTCAATCTCGCTGGCGCTTTATCTTTGGCAAACAATTCCATCGGCTGTGGTTCAAACGTCATCACTACAGATGGTAAGCCTAGTTTTTCTGCCTGAGCAGAAACTTGGCAAAGAACTTCTTGATGGCCAAGGTGGACACCATCAAAATTCCCGATTGTCAGCACACACCCTTTATGTTGTGGCTTAATATTATGGATGCCTCGGATAAGTTGCATTGGTTGCGGATTTTTCCTCAGGTAATTTTACGCGCTGCGAAACCGACGGATTATATACTAATCAGAGCTACTCTGTCGCTGCTTTTAGATCTTTTAGTCGCACACCTAAAATGCCAAGAACCAGCAAATACACGACGCCACCCACCGCAATCAAACCTGCTAAGGTTGATGCTCTCTGGATAAAGCTCCAAGTCAGCCAAACATTCATGTCTTCAAGCAGCCACATTAACCCTGCGACCATCGCACTTCCTGCTAATACCAACTTACCAATAAAGAAAACGGTCTTGCGGCTCAGTTTATAAACCCCAGCTCGATGTAAGCCACGGTACAAGAGAACCATATTAACTAATGCAGATAATGCCGTAGCCATCGCCAAGCCAATGTAACCGTAAAAGTACGCAAAAATCGCATTAAATACCATGTTTGAGACCATCGCGATGATGCCATATTTCACTGGGGTTTTAGTATCTTGTCGAGAGTAGTAACCCGGAGCCAAAACTTTAATCAGCATAAAATTCAGCAAACCAGATGCGTAAGCCATCAACGATAAAGACGCTTGATGCACATCTTGTGGAGAAAACTCACCACGCATAAAAAGTACCATGAGCATGGGTTTAGCCAACACCATTAACCCCAACATCGCAGGAATACCCAACAAGGTCACCATACGAACGCCCCAGTCCATAGTGTGAGCAAAGCCTTCACCATGGGCGTCGACGTGCTTACGTGACAAAGCAGGCAAAATAACGGTCGCAATTGCAATGCCAAATAATCCTAATGGAAACTCTAATAAACGGTCAGAGTAATAGAGCCAACTGATTGAACCCGTTTGCAGAAAACTGGCAATAAACGTATCAAACAACAGGTTGATTTGACTAACAGAGACACCAAATAACGCGGGGATCATCAAGGTGCGAATTTTAACCACACCCGGATCACGCCAGCCCCATTTCGGCTTCACCATCACGCCGGCTTTAATAAGAAAAGGAATTTGGAAGAAGAACTGAACTAAGCCACCAAGAAATACCCCGATAGCAAGCCCAACCTCCGGTTGTGGCAATTGAGGTGCAATAAACCAAGCAGATAAGATGATCATCACATTCAAAAATACAGGGGTAAATGAAGATACTGCAAATTTACCCAGCGTATTTAAAATCGCCCCAGACAGCGCAACAAAGGTAATGAACCACAAATAAGGGAAGGTAATTTTAAGCATGAAGCTCGCCAGCTCAAATTTAGGTGCTGCTGGCCCATCATTGAGCCAATCAATAAACCAACCCGCCCCAAAAAGCGCCGTTACGGCTCCGGAACCTAATACACCAATAATGGTAACAATGGAGACAATCACCCCAAGGGTACCTGCCGCTTTGGCGATCAGTTCTCGCGTCTTATTCATGTCACCAGCAGCATGATACTCCGTCAAAACAGGAACAAAAGCTTGAGAAAATGCACCTTCTGCAAATAAACGGCGAAGGAAGTTAGGGATCTTATTGGCAAAGAAGAAGACATCGGCACTAGCACCTGCCCCCATGAGGTTCGCAACCACCACATCACGGACCAACCCTAGAACACGGGAAACTAAAGTCATCGCACTGACGATCATGCCCGACTTGAGTAGACGTTTACTCACAAAAACCTCGAATGCAGTCTAATAGATAAAATTGCCCTCACTCTAATGCAAGAATGTCAGGAAGAGAGCAGATTAGTATTAGCAATGAAAAAAAAATACTGATAGAATCCCCGCCATCTTAACCGTGAAGGCCTTTGTTATCCAAAATTTGTTTGGTTTCGACGGGTTTTTGCACAAATCATTTGACATTAAAGCGTAAATGAGGGATATTCCTCGCCCTTAAAATGTCACCGAACTTAAAGTTTTTGGGAGTTAGACCCTTGGCAAATAGTAAATCTGCTAAGAAGCGCGCTATCCAAGCTGAGAAACGTCGTCAGCACAACGCTAGCCGTCGTTCAATGATGCGCACTTACATGAAGAAAACTGTTGCTGCTATCGAAGCAGGCGACAAAGCTGCTGCAACTGAAGCATTTGCTACAGTTACACCAATCCTAGACCGTATGGCAACTAAAGGCCTTATTCACAAGAATAAAGCAGCTCGTCATAAGTCTCGTTTCGCTGCTGCTATCAAAGCTCTTTAATAGAGTATTGATAACTCAGTGAAGAAAAAACCGGCTAATGCCGGTTTTTTTATATCGAATTAAATAAAGGCTTTCATTGTGAAAGCCTTTTTTATGATTACATCTCGCTGCAGTACATGCTATGAAGCAGTTTTATCATCTCTTTTACTTCATTACTGCTTAGCGTGTAATACACCGTTTGCGCTTCCTTACGCGTGATAACTAGTCCGTCGCGGCGCAACCAAGCCAAATGTTGTGAAAGTGCAGATTGGCTTAATTCCAATTTGCTACACAACTCACCTACCGACAACTCATCATTATGCAGTAAACATAAAATCTGCAATCGTCTTTCATTTGCCATCGCCTTTAACAGCACCACTGCTTTGGCTGAGTTTTTTTCCATTTCTTGTAGGTCCATCGGCAAATACCCCCGGGATAACCTAACTTCTACAACTTGCAAGCTAAAACGAATAGTCCAATAGTTATTTTATAAATTGAAACATATTCTTTCCGATAGTAATCATTTCTAAACCATAAGAAAAGTTATCACTTAAACAATTTTGAAAAATTAGCATCACAAACATTTTTCACGGCAGGATGTTGGATCATTCGCTCAGCAAAAATGACATAGTACTCTTCTTTTATCTCATCAATATGACCGATTAACTGTAGGGGTAAATCACTCTCAACTTCTGTCATATATAATGAGGGGGCGAGAAAAATTGCATCGTGGTGATAACGAGCAAAGGCTTTCATTAAAGCGACGTCGTCAAACTCTCCTAAAATATTCGCTTGTAGGCCTTGGCGATCAAACCACTCTAATACTTTACGTCCCATAGCAGTACGACTGCCAGGGATCAGCAGTTTCCTCTGTTCAAGCACGTTAGGAAAAGTTACATCTTCGACACTCCCCGTACAGAAAAAACTCATATTGCACTCTCCGAGTTTTTTACTGTAGAGGCCCGGACTTTGACTGGAGTCCACAGGACAGTCGGATAGGATCATATCCAGTTTATGTTGAGCAAGTTGCTCAAGAAGCATTTCGTGGGTTGATTCAAAACAACGTAAATGAATACTGTTATCTTCAGGAACGGTTGTCATTAGTATTTTACTAACCAACCTTTTTGATAAGGCATCAGCCACACCGACATCAAACAACAAGTTAGAACGCTGGCTGTAATTCACGATATCCAACATCTCATAACTCAAGCCAAACATTCGGTCAGCATATTTAAAGACCAATTGGCCAAGCTCTGTTGGCTCTACACTGCGCCCATTCCGCTTGGTTAACTTGCCATCCATACGCTCTTCCAGTGCTTTTATCTGACCTGTTACCGTTTGAGGAGTGAGGAACAAAGCATCGGCTGCCTTCGTTACAGAGCCTTGCTTACACACCATCCAAAAATAATAGAGATGGTTATAATTTAAATGAGACATGATACTTACCTTGTTTCAGCCTTTCCTTTAATCATTACATTCGATATAACCGAATTATTCGTAAAATTTCACTATTTTTTTCGAAATTTAAACGTCAAATATGACAGTAGTGTCACCGAGTTTCAGTAATAAGCAGAGGTTTTAAACAATTTACAAGCTCAAATTGAGAACCAAAGCACACACCAATTATCCCAATAAATTCAATGAATTACATGTTATGTAAAAACCTAATTACAGCTAAAAGTGCGCCCTATCAATAAAATCTACTTTATGACAGCACTCTGTAATATTACTGAAATATTTCCTCCCTAATATCGGCCTCAGTTTCAACTACAGACCAATACAGTAAGAAAACGGTCAACGGAGAAAATTATGATGAACCAAGCTACTACTACAGCAGCTCCAGTGTCGAGCACGACACGTTGGCTGCGCTGGGCTAACTTGGCATTCATGTTGTATTTACTGCTTCTAGCAGTATCTATGGTAGGCAGTGGGTTTAAATGGGCGACAGGCGATCAAGCTAAAGTATTATTTGAGTTCGCCGCTCACCCAGTTGCGGGCCTAATGATCGGTCTCGTCGCAACGGCTCTTATTCAGTCTTCTAGTACTGTTACATCAATTATCGTCGGTCTGGTTGCTGGTGGCCTACCTGTAGAAACCGCAATTCCGATGGTAATGGGTGCCAATATTGGTACCACTGTAACCAACACGCTCGTTTCTCTGGGTCACGTGCGCTGCAAAGAAGAGTTTAAGCGTGCTTTTGCCAGTGCCACAATCCACGACTTCTTCAATCTATTAGCTGTAGTTATCTTCCTACCGTTAGAGATGATGTTTGGCATCCTTGAAAAAGCTTCACACTGGTTGGTTTCTCCACTACTCGCAACTGGTGATATGAGCATTAAAGGGTTTAACTTCATTAAACCTATCACTAAGCCAGTTGTAAGTGCGATCAAAGAGCCACTAGCAACGTTTGGCGACACCATCGGCGGTGTATTGCTTATCCTACTAGGTATCGCGACTATTTTTGTTGCAATCACTGTGATGGGTAAGCTAATGAAGAGCCTTATGGTTGGCCGAGCTCGTGAAATCCTGAAAAACGCAATCGGACGTGGTCCAATCCATGGCATCGCATCAGGCTCTATCGTAACGGTTTTGGTTCAGTCTTCATCAACAACGACTAGCTTGATGGTACCACTTGTAGGTTCGGGTGTACTGAAAGTGCGTGACATCTACCCATTCACTTTGGGCGCAAACATCGGCACGTGTATTACTGCCCTGTTAGCAGCTACCGCTGTTTCTGGTGAGTTTGCAGTATTTGCACTACAAATTGCCTTGGTTCACTTAGTCTTTAATATTCTAGCCACCGTATTTATCTTTGGTATTCCGTTCCTACGTGAGATTCCAGTGAAAGGCTCTGAATTGATTTCTGAGCTGGCAATCAAGAATAAAGCAGTTGTTGCTGGTTATCTCGTTGCTGTGTTCTTGGTTATGCCAGGTACGATTCTAGCGCTAACCGTTTAGTCGTAAATCCATCAATGACAGCAAGGGCTTACATAGTAAGCCCTTTTTTTATTCTGTTTATCCCGGTTAAGATTCAATGATTAATGACAAAGATAAAAAAAGCTGCACTAGGCAGCTTTTTGTTTTGTTCTATTGTTAGATTAAACCGAGAATGGATACTTAATCGCTTCGTGACATTCATACCCTTCTACCCAGAAGTCATCAAGCGTGACCCAAGTTTCTAGATCTTCTAATGAGGTAATTTTAGGGTTGATATGGAACGTTGCAGGTGACAACGGCTCACGTTTTAGCTGCACATCTCGCATCAACTCAAGCTGATCTTCATAGATGTGGGCATTGACGATTTTGTGATAGGCCAGTCCCGCTTTCTTACCGGTAATTTGCGCCATAATTGCCAAGAATACATAAACCTGAACCATGTTGAAGTTCAGGCCAAGCGGCACATCACACGAACGCTGGGTACTATTTAAGTACAGGGTATCACCTAGCAAAGAGAAATGATGGCTGTACATACAAGGACGCAAGCATCCCATATGGAACTCACCGGGGTTGTAGAAATTAAGGATCTCACCACGGTCATCTACACCACGGGTTAAGTCATCAACAATTTTACGCAACTGGTCGATATGACCACCATCAGGCTTAGCCCAAGCACGACCCTGAACACCATAAACACGCCCCATATCGTCTTCACCCTTACGATATGGGTTATTCAACCAAGCGTCGTTTAAGTTCGCATTCGCATCCCACGTTTTGGTCCCAAGCTTACGGAAATCTTCAGCGTTGTCATAACCCCGAATGTAACCCAGTAGCTCAGCAACTGCGGCTTTCCAAAAACTCTTACGTGTGGTCACTAGCGGGAACTGATTGTTACCAACATCATAGGTTAGATCCGCATTGACTACGGTCAGGCAACGCTTGCCTGTACGTTCATTTTCTACCCATACACCTTGGTCAACGATTCGCTGACAGAGTTCGAGATACTGTTTCACACCAATTCCTTACTTAACTGCTTGCTTGGTTTCTGAATCTGAATAGTGGCCGCGTTTGTATGCCCAAATCATCATTAAGATGCCAATGATCACCATCGGCAGCGATAGAATTTGTCCCATAGAAATAAATCCACCGAACAATCCCAAATGCGCATCCGGTTCACGAACATACTCAACCAAGAAACGGAATGTACCATATCCTGCTAGGAATAACCCAGAGACCGAACCCAACGGACGAGGCTTTTTGATAAACCAGTTAAGAATAAAGAACAGTACGATACCTTCTAAAAGCATTTCGTATAGCTGAGATGGATGACGTGGCAAAGGTCCACCATTTGGGAATACAAACGCCCAAGGCACGTCCGTGACGCGTCCCCATAGCTCACTGTTCATAAAGTTACCTAAGCGTCCCATACCAAGACCAAACGGAACTAATGGCGCGATAAAGTCAGCCACACCAAAGAAAGTTCGACCATTCTTATAGGCATACCAGAACATTGCCGTGATCACACCGAGTAGGCCACCGTGGAATGACATACCACCCGTCCACACTTTGAATAGGTACAATGGATCGGCAAGAAACAGGTTAAAGTTATAAAAAAGGACGTAACCAACACGGCCACCAATGACCACCCCAAGGAATCCAGCGAAAAGTAAGTCCGATACCTGCTCACGGGTCCAACCACTGCCAGGCTTATCAGCACGTCGGTTTGCCAACCACAATGCAAAAACAAAACCAACCAAATACATCAGACCATACCAACGTACAGACACTGGCCCGATGGAGAACAGTACTGGGTCTATATTGGGGAATTCAAGGTATCCTTGAGACATACGTAATACTCTTTATAGTGTCGATTAATTAGGTGAGAGTGCTTTATAGCAGCATAGTTCCTGCTACAAACAGCAAAAATACAGCAAAAATTTTCTTTAATTGTTTTGTCGGCATTGTCGTCGCCAATTTCGCACCGACTTTCGTGGTTAATATTGATGTCGAAGCGATAGCAATCAGTGCGGGAAGATAAACATATCCAAGGCTGTAAGGCGGTAAATTTTCAACCTGATATCCATGAAGGATAAAGCCCAGCATCCCCGAAATAGCAATGACCAATCCACAAACAGAGGAAGAACCAACAGCGCGGCGCATTTCAACACCATGGCGATTAAGATAAGGTACAGAGAGTGAGCCACCACCAATACCAGCTAAGCTGGAAATAACACCGATCCCAGTGCCACTGAGTAATGTCTTCCAGATCCCCGGCAGGCTTCGTTGAGTTTCCGAGCGAATAGTTAACAGCATTTGCATTGCAAGAAACAGCACAATCACAGCAAAGACCTTAGGTAAATATTGCCCAGGGATCAGTTCAGCCAGATTCGCTCCCACAAATGCCCCGACTAGCACGCCGGGCATCAACCACTTGATGACAAACATATCGACATTGCCCAATTTTAGATGGTTGAGAGCAGAAGAGCCCGAGGTTGCAATGATGGTTGCGAGAGAGGTAGCCAGAGCAATATGCATGGTAATGTCAGACTCAATACCTGATATTGGTAATAAGAAAAGCAACGCAGGTACCACAATCAAGCCACCACCAATGCCAAGCAGACCAGCTAATACCCCTACGACAGCCCCTAACAACAATAACAGTGCTAATAACCCTATCGTCACCTAAAAACCTATTTCTTACCTGCGCGAATGAAGCCCGCAAAGCCCTTATCTTCAAGAAATGCCTGCATCATAGCATAGATATTTTGGCCATACGGCTGCTTTAATGCTTCATAAGCTAACTGCTTCAGCTCTTCTGCTTCAGTGTGACGTAAAAGGTATTTAACCTTGGCGACATTCGATGTATTCATACTCAAACTGCGATAACCAAGGCCAATTAGCAATAAAGCACCAATAGGATCACCAGCTAACTCACCACAGATACATACAGGCAAATCCAATTGCTGACAGCTTTGATGAATATGAGCCAACGCCATGATCACTGAAGGATGCAATGACTCATACACATCAGAAACCCGAGAATTATTGCGATCAACGGCGAGCAAGTATTGAGTTAAGTCATTGGTACCTACCGATACAAAGTCAATTTTCTTGGAGATCAGCGGCAATAAATAAAGCATGGAAGGGACTTCAATCATGACTCCTATCGGGGGCATGACAATACGTTCATCCAACGCTACCACTTCTTGATAGGCTTGATGGATCAACATGATGGCATCATCGAGTTCTTGAGTTGCAGACACCATTGGCAGCAAAATGCTCAAGTTATTATGTTCTGCGCTCGCTCTAAGCATGGCTCTAAGCTGCATCAAAAAAATATCAGGATGATCGAGAGTAAAACGAATGCCTCGCCAACCAAGGAAAGGATTGTCCTCTTCAATCGGTAGGTACGGCAGCGCTTTATCACCACCGACATCCAACGTCCGCATAACAACACGTTTGTTAGGATAGGCACGCAGTACCGCCTGATACTGTTGTGTTTGCTCTTCTTCTGAAGGAAAACGATGTTGAAGTAAGAAAGAGATCTCGGTGCGGTACAACCCGACTCCATCAACACCTTCATTAATGGCAATGTTGGTATCAGCGCTCAAACCAGCATTAAGCAGCACTTCAATTCGTTCACCATCTTTGGTGCACGCAGGCTTTTCAATGCGGCGGTTAACCAACCGAGCAAGCTCTCGCTCTTCGTTAGCTAGAGCCCGATATTCTTTCAGTAATTGTTTATTTGGTGAAACCAGAATTTTACCGGAATAACCATCCACAACCCCTGTCCGGCCGTTAATCCCTTTCAAGTTGAGGTTAACGCCCATGATCGCAGGAATACCTAACGCCCTCGATAAAATTGCCGCATGTGAATTGGCCGCCCCCTCCAGTGAAATAACAGCAAGCAACATCTCTTTAGGTACTGATGCCAGCAACGACGCGGTTAACTCACGCACTACCATGATCACCGGGCGCTCAAAAACCTGCTGCTCTTTTTCGGTGTTGTGGAGGAAAAAAAGTAATCGCTGCCCAAGCTCTCGAATGTCTTGCGCTCTTTCTCGTAGATAAACATCAGACATTCGGGCGAAACGGTTTGAATACGCCTCAACTACCTGACGTAAGGCCCAATCAGCGCGATCGCCTTTTTGGATCTGCGCTTTCAGATCTTTGCGCAGCATTGGATCGTTGAGTAAGTGGGTAAAGAGATCGAAAATCGCCAGCGCATCTTTATTGATCTCACTGTCGAGCTTTTTACGCATCCGGCGAAAATCATTCAATGCTTCTTCGATCGCAAGAAGCAACCATTCTTGTTCTTGTTCTACGTTTAAGGTTGATGCCGGCGAAACTTGCGAAAGATCGGGTTGCGTGTCATCCCACCAAAATTCCCCGATAGCGACCCCAGGAGAAGCAGGAATACCTTTAATGGCCTGTTGTTTCTTCTCTAATCGCCATAAGCCTTGTGTTTGGGCATGAGCAATGATCACCGCAAGCTGCGCTGCAAGCGTCACTAGGAATGACTCTTCCATCTCGTCAAATTGACGGGGTTCTTTTTGCTGAACAACTAAAACGCCTAAGACTTGTTTTCGGTAGATGATTGGCGTTGCGAGAAAGCTTTGATAAACCTCTTCACCAAGCTCAGAGAAATATTTGTAATGAGGATGTTTGGACGCCTCAGCTAAGTTGAGTGGTTCTGCCGTCCTTTTTACTAAGCCGACCAAACCTTCATTAAAGCCAATGCAAATTTTATCACCTTTGAACCGAAGACCTTGCGTTGCCATAAGCTCAAGACGATGCATTTCTTCATTAGCAAAATAGACGGTGCAGCACTCCGTGTTCATCGCACTGCACGTTTGCTTAACTAAAATTTCCAGCGCCAAATGTACCTCTTCGACTTTGGAAACTTGTTCAACTATCTCCCTTAGTTGAGAAAGCATGTCTATCCTCTTCGGTGTTTACGTTTACCTTTTGTTCTGCGTTCTTTAAAGGGCATTGCCATTGAGGCAAACTCTTTCATCGCTCGACGATAAACATCGCGTTTAAAAGAAACCACTTGTCTTACTGGGTACCAGTAGCTGACCCAACGCCAGCCATCGAATTCAGGGGAACTCCCACGCTGCATGTTTATTCTAGACTCATCACAATCTAAGCGAAGGAGAAACCATTTCTGTTTTTGGCCGATACAAACAGGTTTGGAATCCCACCGGACCAAACGCTTAGGTAACTTATAGCGTAACCAATGCCGGCTGGTCGCGATGATCTTGACGTCTTTTTTCGTCAGTCCCACCTCTTCATATAACTCCCTAAACATGGCCTGTTCAGGGGTTTCCCCATCATCAATTCCCCCTTGAGGAAACTGCCATGAGTGTTGTCCGTATCGTTTTGCCCAGAAGACCTGACCATGGTTGTTACAAATTACAATTCCCACATTTAAGCGGTAACCATCGCCATCTATCACTGGCCAACCTCTATTAATATCTTCAATTACCGTGATTTTTCCACATATCCCCAATCGGAGCAAACTTACTAATGTGATTAAAGCAGTATTTATGGGTGATTCCTGAGTATTTTGGATAACTTTCACCCAATCACGATATTATCAACACACAGTTGAGACCTAGGCCACATTTATTCACCTTTTCTGTGCATAACTATGTGAAGAATCCGTTTTATAGTGATCATTTCATCACCAACACCATTACCACAACTGAAAAAAAAACATACCAATAAAACAAAATACCGCCACAAAACAACAAGATAAAATCAATAAACATCAAATAACAATGCTGTATTTATGGTTGTTTATAACCGTTATCTCAGATCGGTCAAAGATCCATCAAGTCTCAATTTATCCACACTTAAAGGAGATATTTTAGTTAACTGAACGATACACCACTAAAATTTAAACCTTTAAACTACTGTAAATAGATCCAGATAGTAATTTTTTATGGTTTAAAATCCAGAGGCTGTGGATAACCATTGGAGAGATGATCTTTTAATCAAAATGATCACAAAACAAACTTCTCGAAAATTCCCGTTCTCAGTTACAATATGTTTTTACTTTTATCGCTTTAGAATCATGAAACCAGAACCTCAATCAGAACAAGAACTGCTAGCACGAGCACAAGAAATTGCAGGAATGAACTTTGCTGAGTTAGCAAGTGAAGCTGGCATGACAGTTCCACCGGATCTAAAGCGCGATAAAGGTTGGGTCGGTCAACTGCTGGAATGGCATCTTGGTGCAACGGCAGGCAGCAAACCACAACAAGATTTCGAACAGCTCGGAATTGAACTGAAAACCATACCGATTAGCTACATAGGTAAACCGCTAGAAACCACATTTGTGTGTGTCGCTCCATTAATTGGGGTTCATGGTTTAACCTGGGAACAGAGCCATGTACGCAATAAACTTTCACGCGTACTTTGGATTCCTGTCGAAGGAGAGCGCGAAATCCCACTAAGCCAGCGTCATGTCGGCTCTCCGCTTATTTGGTCCCCCAATGAAGAAGAAGAACGGCAGTTAAAAAATGACTGGGAAGAACTGATGGAATTGATCGTTTTAGGCAAAGTAGAGCAGATCTGCGCTCGTCATGGCGAAGTACTACAATTAAGGCCAAAAGCTGCCAACAGTAGAGTCAAAACAGAGGCGTACGGCGCTAGCGGTAAGCCTATAAAAACCTTGCCCCGCGGCTTTTATTTGAGAACACAATTTACCTCTCACATTCTCGAAAAGTACTTTGTCTAATGGGTTATCAAAGGGATCTCTTCATCGCTGTAGCCATCAAGCTCTTGGTTACCAAATTCATCATAGGTATTGTGTAAACGTAAGTAAGCTTTTTCCACTCCCAGCTTGATCAATTCTTCTTTCACTAACTCCAATGAGTCAAAATGCAAAGGTTCATCATCAACTTTTACTGGCTCCAACTTGTGCTTGTACTCCACCGCAACCAAATACTGCTGCAGATCAGAACAACCAATGATAAAAACTTTCGGTGGTTGATAAGAGTCCTTATGATGACCATGAATCCATTTATTTAATTGAGTCTTTTGCATAACTTACCTCCATCACAAAAGTGTAGTTAAACAAGGATAATTTGCGAGAAGCCGAAATAACGGGTTCTTTTCTCTGATACTGACATCACATATAGTGAGATCATTAAAACGTCAGAGAAGGAAACTCAATGCAATACACTAAATTGCCGCATTCCAGCCTTGAAGTCAGTAAGATCTGCCTAGGAACGATGACTTATGGTGAACAAAACGATCAACAAGACGCCTTTAATCAGCTCGATTACGCCGTCGATCATGGTGTGAACTTCATTGATACTGCCGAAATGTATCCGGTGCCTCCAAAAGCAAAAACTCAAGGAGCAACGGAAAACTATCTTGGCCGCTGGCTTGAAAAATCGGGTAAGCGAGAAAAAGTGGTACTTGCAACAAAAGTCGCTGGGCCACGTAACCTTCCTTACATTCGCGACAATATGAGCTTAGATCGACGCAATATTCACCTAGCGCTCGATGACAGCTTAAAACGTCTAAAGACTGACTATATCGATCTCTATCAGTTACATTGGCCACAAAGGAAAACCAACTGTTTTGGTCAACTTAACTACTCTTATCCAAATACACAGGAAGAAGTCACGCTGATCGAAACACTTGAAGCTCTCGCTGAGTTAGTCAGAGCAGGAAAGATTCGTTACATTGGTGTTTCAAACGAAACCCCTTGGGGAGTCATGACGTTACTTCGATTAGCAGAGAAGCATGAGTTACCTCGGATCGTTTCGATTCAAAATCCCTACAATCTACTTAACCGAAGTTTTGAAGTCGGTTTATCTGAAATAAGTCACTATGAGGGCGTTCAGCTTCTTGCCTACTCTCCCCTCGCCTTCGGTTGCTTAAGCGGAAAATATCTTAATGGTGCAAAGCCTGAAGGTGCACGCTGTACGAGGTGGGAACGCTTTGCTCGCTACTTCACACCACAAGGAATAAAAGCAACAGAAGCTTATGTTCAATTGGCACGAGAACACGGGATAGATCCTGCTCAAATGGCATTGGCTTTCGTCAACCAACGACCATTTGTTGCTGCAAATATTATTGGAGCGACGAACCTTGAGCAGCTCAAAATGAACATAGAAAGTATTGATGTGGCACTAAGTGATGAGTTATTGACTGGCATACAAGAAATTGGAACCACATACTCCAACCCTTGCCCATAAATAGTGAAGGGCTAGCGACGCATCACTAGCCCTTTTGATTACGTTATTATTCGCGCACTTAACACTCGACGAAGGTGACGAATACGACGTTCTGCTTTCACAGCATCAGGTTCAGAGTGTCCAATTGTACGGCCGTCTTGCTCTAACCCGATGTCACGTAATAGGTGCGCGTTGTGCCAAGGCAAATCATGTGCACTGCGGCGTACTTTTCGTTTCCATTCTCTCTCTTCACGACGTAAGTCGGCTTTAACCAGCATAGTGGCAAGTGTTAAATATACAGAATGACGCATGGTATTTCTCCAGTTACATTGAGACTGGGAAAAGTTCAGCATAAAGGCAAAAAGGTGTCCGATATTTTTAATATGCTGCCTTTTCCGCAGCCTATTAAAAATTAAGAGGTGCGGACTAATTAATTTGCTTGGTGGTCTGTTTTCGAGCAGCGCTCATCATGCAGCCATTAAAATCCTTGGCTATAGATTTCGCGGGATCGATAGAGACGCAAACAGTTTGAATGAAAGTGAAATGATTCATTGTGCGCCTCCTAAGCAGTTAATTAATCCTAATGAGATGTGTTGTGTGGAGCTGTTGCTCACGGTTAAATTCTATTCAAACGGGTTAATAATTCAACCCATTGTTAACAAATATTTCTAAAACAAATAAATAAACCAAAAACCATAAAAGCAAACAGAAAATTATAAGATATTCTATAGCGAAATATTTAATCAGCGACACTTTGCTCCAAAACAAAAAGCCACGCAATGGATTGCGTGGCTTTTTGTTCGATTAAATACAGCAAATTATATCGCGTTATCAGAGATCAAGTTGTGCTTGTTCAACAAACGATACATCGTTGCACGGGAAACACCCAATTCTTTTGCCGCCATCGACACTTGGCCAGAATGCGATTCAAGAACTAATAGCAATGCATCTCGCTCACTGCGCTCACGGATACTCTTAAGGCTGCGCTTGCCATCACTGCGTTTTGGCAAATCAAGATGTGGCTCATCAAGCATCACTGTATCAGACATCAGCACGACACGCTTGATCTGGTTCATGAGCTCACGAACGTTTCCTGGCCAATGATAACGAGTCAGAGCACGTGTTGCTTCTTCAGTAAAACTGCGAGCTTGTGCGTTGTACTCTTTAGAATATTCTTGCAGGAAGTGACGAGCTAGAATAGCAATATCACCCGCTCGCTCTTTCAAGCTAGGCACATTGATACGCAAAACGTTAATGTAGTGATAAAGCTCTTCATTGAAATCACCATCAATTAGGGCTTTTTCAATATCGGCAGAGTTTGCCGCTAGGATTCGTACATCAACTTCTTTACGGCCGTTTACCGTTTCTACCGTACCCTCTTGAAGGAAACGTAATAGATTAAGTTGCTGAGACTTAGGTAGTGTCAAAATATCGTTGAGTAGTATGGTACCACCGTCTGCACGCTCCAGAATGGATACTTGCGTATCGTCTTCACGGTTAATACCGAACAAATCACACTCTAAACGACGCTCCGACATTGCACGACAGTTGACAGAAATGAATTCTTTCTGAGCACGTGCAGATGTTTTATGTACAGCGCGTGCAACCGTTTCTTTACCCGTGCCACTTTCACCATAAATGAGGATGCTAACGTCTGTTGGCCCAATACGTTTAATTTGATCACGTAGACGTTTCATCGGAATTGAATCACCGATAAGGCCCATGTCATTCATGTTGCCGTAATGTGGCCACACTTTCTTCTCTAGCTTAAGCATACCTAACTGGTGACCAATGGTGCTTAGTAGCTGGGCATCAGGAATTGGCGCAGTAAAGAAATCGATACAAAAGTTCACAATGAACTGACAAATTGTATCTGAGCTAAGCTGAGATTCACGGATAAACGCTAACCAACGAACTTGTTTGTGGTTACTAACCAGATTTGCAATACCATTTAGACTAAATTCGTCATGGCTAAGATCCACAATACCAATACACGGACCTGTCTCTGAGAAAAGTGCATCAGCCTTACGCAAATCGGCACATTGCGTACAACGCCAGCCCACCTGCTCTAATACAGAAAGCCACGGCTCGTAGGTACCGCCAACGACAATAAGAGAACCAGGGACAGAATCCATCCGGAATTGACTACCCATTCAACTTGTTCCTTTTATTAATGATTTTATCTACAGTGCGACACTAGGCACATGAAACTAGGCCGTTACATTATCGAGACTAGGCAAAAAGATCTGTCTCAATATTAAGACTAGCGTCCAATTAATGAATTTACCAATCATTTATGAGACACCGATTCACCCGCAGAATGAAACGCCGTTCAAGAACTAAGAATGGCAACATTTGACCTACAAAATCAATACAAAATTAGTTGCGATAAGTCATTGAGTATAAAGATTAATCTGTACAAAAAAAGGCCACCAAATGGTGACCTTTTTACCGCACGTAGGACTAGTCCTATGCTTGAGGGCGCATCGCTGGGAATAGGATCACGTCACGGATAGTGTGCGTGTTAGTCAGCAACATAACTAGGCGGTCGATACCGATACCTTGACCTGCTGTTGGCGGTAGGCCGTGCTCTAGAGCAGTGATGTAGTCTGCATCGTAGAACATGGCTTCGTCATCACCAGACTCTTTCGCTTCAACCTGTGCTTTAAAGCGCGCGTCTTGGTCTTCTGCATCGTTAAGCTCAGAGAAGCCGTTCGCTACTTCACGGCCACCGATGAAGAATTCAAAGCGGTCAGTGAAGAACGGGTTGTCATCGCTACGACGAGCCAATGGAGAGATATCTGCTGGGTAACCAGTGATGAACGTTGGCTGCATTAGCTTAGGTTCTGCTGTTTCACCAAAGATCTCTTCAAGAAGCTGACCACATGTCCAGAAAGGTTCTACTTCAACGTGAACAGATTTCGCGATAGAAACCATCAGGTCACGGTTTTGAATGTCTTCTTCTGTTAGCGCTTGGATTTGCGCGTGGTCTGGGTTGTAGTGTTTGATAGCTTTAAACATGCTCATACGAGTGTAAGTACCGCCAAACTCAACCGTGTCATCACCGTAAGGCATTGACGTTGAACCTAGAACTTCGAGAGCAACTGAGCTTAGTAGTTCTTCAGTTAGGTCCATCAGATCTTTGTAGTCCGCGTACGCCATGTAGAATTCCATCATTGTGAATTCTGGGTTGTGACGAGGAGAAAGACCTTCGTTACGGAAGTTACGGTTGATTTCGAATACGCGATCGAAACCACCAACCACTAGACGCTTCAGGTATAGCTCAGGTGCGATACGTAGGTACATTGGCATGTCTAGTGCGTTGTGGTGCGTGATGAATGGACGTGCACTCGCACCGCCAGGGATAACGTGCATCATTGGCGTTTCAACTTCCATGAACTGTTTAGTGATCATGAAGTTACGGATTGCAGACATTACTTTAGAACGTACTACGAACGCTTGACGAGAATTTTCGTTAACGATTAGGTCAACGTAACGTTGACGGTAACGCATCTCTTGGTCAGTTAGACCGTGGAACTTCTCTGGTAGTGGACGAAGTGCTTTGGTTAGCAATTCGAACTCTTCCATGTTCACGTATAGGTCGCCTTTACCAGACTTGTGCAGCGCACCTTTCACACCGATGATGTCACCGATATCTAGACCTTGGTATTTTTCTTTAAGTACTTTTTGCACCGCTTTGTCAGCGTAAGCTTGGATACGGCCAGAAGTCTCTTGAATTACTAGGAATGGACCACGCTTAGCCATGATGCGACCAGCGATTGCAACAACGTGGTTAAGCTCTTCTAGCTCTTCCTTACTCTTTTCACCGAACTCTTTTTGAAGGTCGCCCGCGAGTGCGTCACGACGGAAGTCGTTTGGGTGGCCGTTTGCTTTGCAGCTCTTTCGGATTTCATCCAGTTTAGCGCGGCGCTCAGCAATCAGCTTATTCTCTTCTGGTGTAGAGACTTCTTGTACAGTTTCGTTTTGAACAGCATCAGTCATTTTCGATGTATCCTGTCGTTGGTCGGTGAAAAGCTTATAAACCTGATTTCAGGCTAGCTTCAATGAATTTATCCAGATCGCCATCAAGTACCGCTTGGGTATTGCGGTTTTCAACGCCGGTCCGTAGATCTTTAATGCGAGAGTCATCCAATACATAAGAACGGATCTGGCTACCCCAGCCGATGTCAGACTTAGCATCCTCATTGGCTTGCTTTTCTGCATTCTGCTTTTGTAGCTCAAGCTCAAATAGCTTCGCGCGAAGCTGTTTCATTGCTTGATCTTTGTTTTTATGTTGTGAACGATCATTTTGACACTGAACTACAGTGTTGGTTGGAAGGTGGGTAATACGTACCGCAGATTCCGTAGTATTAACGTGCTGACCACCCGCGCCTGATGCACGGTATACGTCGATGCGTAGATCAGCAGGGTTAATGTCGATATCAATGTTTTCATCAACCTCAGGGTAGATAAACGCAGAAGCAAATGAAGTATGACGACGACCACCGGAATCAAATGGCGATTTACGCACCAAGCGGTGAACACCTGTTTCGGTACGTAACCAACCATAAGCGTATTCGCCAGAGATGCGGACTGTTGCTGACTTAAGGCCAGCCACTTCACCTTCAGAAACTTCGATCACCTCAGCTTTAAAGCCTTTCGCTTCAGCCCAGCGTAAATACATACGCAGCAACATTGAAGTCCAATCTTGTGCTTCAGTACCGCCGGAGCCTGCTTGCAAATCGATATAACAATCCGATGCATCATGATCACCAGAGAACATACGGCGGAACTCCAGCTTCTCGAGCTTTTCTTCAAGTTCAACCAATTCTGGTTCGATTTCATCAAATGTTTCTTGATCTTCTTCTTCAACAGCAAGCTCTAAAAGACCGTCAACGTCTTCAACGCCTTGCTCAAGTTGATCAATAGTTTCAACAACCGCTTCCAAAGATGCACGCTCTTTACCAAGCGCTTGGGCACGCTCAGGTTCATTCCACACATCAGGTTGTTCGAGTTCTGCGTTGACTTCTTCTAGACGCTCTTTCTTGGCGTCATAGTCAAAGGTACCCCCTCAGGACATTTGTGCGCTCAGACACGTCCTGAAGACGGTTTTTAATAGGATTGATTTCAAACATGTTTGCTCAACATTTTAGAATAGAATTTAACCGAGAAATTCTACTCAAAAATGTGACGAAGATACAGGAAAAATTGGATTGAAAAATGGAAACAAAAAAGCCAGTGATGACCACTGGCTTTTCTATCTTGCGGAAGGTTCGTCTTTTACAACTATGCTGTTTCTTCGACAACAGGTTGCTCTATAGATTTTCCGACAAAAAACATACAGATAATTGCAGCCGTAGTTGGCAACAACCACCCCATTCCCACCTCAAACAAAGGCAGCATGTTGAATGCCGAAACATCAATACCAGCAACTTTCGCTGCATCGATCAATGCGAACAATAGCGATACTAAAATGACAACACGGTAAGCAACACGAGGGTTTGGCAATTTCTTACGTACAAAAGTCAGTGCAACTAACGCAATCGCAACCGGATACAACGCGAATAGCACAGGAACAGATAGAGAAATAAGCTGAGACAAGCCCACATTTGCAACAAATGCACACGCCACACCATTGATGATCACCCAAGTTTTGTATGACAACGGTGTTAATGAACTAAAGTAATCTGAACACGCCGATACCAAACCAATTGCTGTGGTCAAGCACGCCAGTAATACGATAATAGAAAGAACAATTTGACCATAAGAGCCAAATAGCGCCTGTACGTAATGGCTTAGAATAACACCACCATTATCGGCCCCAGCGGCAACCGTCGAACTCGTTGCGCCTAGATAGAATAATGAAATGTACACAAACGCTAGACCTGCCGCTGCAATGCATGCAGCACTAATAAGGTATTTGGTGGTTGCAGCACGCTCGGTAATGCCCTTACTGCGCAGCGCATCAACCATCAGCACACCAAACATCAGAGATGCGAACGTATCCATGGTGTTGTAGCCTTCTAGGAAGCCTTTTTGCAACGGATGCGTTAAATATTCACCCTGAGCAGCTGCAATATCACCTTGCGGATTCAGAAATACTGCCAGAGCAAGAACAATCAAACCAACGAACAAAAGAGGCGTCAGCACTTTGCCAATCACATCAATAAGTTTGCCTTGGAACCAAGCAAACATCATTGCAACGACAAAGAATAAAATCGAGAACATCGTCAGATGAATTTGTTCCGCATGAGCGAAAAATGGCTTCACTGCCATTTCGTACGCAACTAACCCAGTACGAGGAGCCGCGAATGCTGGACCAATAATAATGAAGATAAGCACGGCCATGGTCACTGCCGCACGTTTAGGTAGATCTTTGGTCATGTGTTCCCAACTGCCACCAGCCAGTGCAATGGCAATAATGGTGATAAGTGGAAGACCGACAGCGGTCAATAGAAAACCTGACATCGCCGGAAGCAAGCTTTCACCCGCAAGTTGTCCTGCTGATGGTGGGAAAATGATGTTACCGGCTCCCAAGAAAAACGCAAAAAGCATAAAGCCTACTGCGATGATATCTGTTAGTTTTAGCGTCTGTTTCACAGCTAACCCTTTTCTTATACTGATTGATGTTGTGTATGCTTGGATAGACGTAAAACGCCTTCCAATCTATAAAATTTAGGGGCGAATAATGACGAAATACTTATCCATGCGCAACTACCCCTTCAAAAACACTATATTAATTTACAAATACAACGAAATTGCAGTTCATTATGCTACCTCACAAACAAACACCAGCTAATTGAACCATTCATTTAATAAAACAATTTAATCACAAGTAGAGCATTTAACTATACAAAACACTAACATTAGTTAAAGAACCTACAAAACTATCACCAAACAAAATAAACATGAAAAGTAGCACGCAAAAAACCAAAAGCTTTAGTTTCAAACAATTTAAAATTGATGGCGGTTGTTCAGGTATGCCAGTCAGTACCGATGGCGTGTTACTAGGCGCTTGGGTTGATATAAAACAGAGCCAGAATTTATTGGATATTGGGACAGGGACAGGGTTGTTGGCTTTAATGTGCGCGCAACGAAACCCAGAATTGCAGATTGAAGCGATTGATATTGAAGAAAATGCTTACCATGCCGCTGCAAATAACTTCAGAGCCAGTCCTTGGCATGAGCGTTTAACACTACATTTTGGGGACATACTTGATACTCATTTCCCCCACCAGTTTGATCGCATCGTCTGCAATCCACCTTACTTTAACTCCGGAGAACAAGCACAGTCTGTACAACGAGCGATAGCTAGACACACTGACCAGCTCCCCCACCATGATTTACTCACTCGTTGCCAAAGCCTACTGACGCCAACCGGAACCGCCAGCTTTGTGCTTCCTGTGACAGAAGGAGAGCTCTTTTACCGGCACGCATTTAGCTCTGGGTGGTCTCTTAAGCGTTTGTTATCTATCAAACCAACCGAAAAAAAGCCCATTAACCGACTGTTGATCGAGCTGAGCCTAGCGCCATGTCAGCCAAGCCAACGTCAATTACTCATCAGAGAAAACGGCCAATACAGCGCAGAGTTTATTCATCTGACGCAAGCCTTTTACCTTAAGATGTAAAATAAGGTGTGATCCGAATCACCGAACCCTCTATACTATGGCCCCTTATTTTTTGTCGTCTACTTACCCAGACTTGCCTTTCGGCTTGTGGAGATATCACAGTGATCAAAAATTTTGCTGAATTAGAATTAGATCCAAACTTGCTTCTCGCCATTGAAGAGATGGACTTCTCGCGTCCAACTCAAATCCAAGCGGAAGCCATTCCACAAGCACTGGATGGACGCGACATTTTAGCATCAGCACCAACAGGCACAGGGAAAACCGCCGCATTCGTACTGCCAGCATTGCAGTTTCTGCAAGACTTTCCTCGTCGCAAACCGGGGCCTGCACGCGTTCTGATCTTAACACCGACTCGTGAGTTGGCGATGCAGGTTGCCGACCAAGCTCGTGCCCTCGCAAAGCATACCAAGCTCAACATTTTCACCATTACGGGTGGTGTACAGTATCAAGAGCACGCTGACATTCTCGCAACCACTCAAGACATTGTGGTCGCTACACCAGGGCGATTAATGGAATACATTGAAGCCGAACGTTTTGATTGTCGTGCAATTGAGTGGCTGATCTTAGATGAGGCAGATCGTATGTTAGACATGGGCTTTGGCCCAACGGTCGATCGTCTTTCATCAGAATGTCGTTGGCGCAAACAAACCCTACTCTTCTCGGCCACGCTCGAAGGAAAAGGGGTTGAAGGTTTCACAGCAGATCTCCTTAAAGAGCCTGCTGAAATCGATGCTGAGCCTTCTCGCCGTGAACGTAAGAAAATCACCCAGTGGTACCACCGTGCAGACAGCATGGAGCACAAGCTGGCACTACTTAAAACAATCCTTACCGAACAAGCGGAACGCTCTATTATTTTCCTAAAAACTCGCGAGCGTTTAGCAGAACTGCGAGTCGAATTAGAGAGAGCACAAATCCCATGTTCGTGGATCCAAGGAGAAATGCCTCAGGATCGTCGTAATAATGCGATTAGCCGCTTCCGTGATGGTACCGTGAATGTCTTATTAGCGACCGATGTCGCTGCTCGTGGTATCGATTTACCTGATGTGAGCCACGTGATTAACTACGACATGCCACGCAGTGCGGATGTGTATCTTCACCGTATTGGCCGAACCGCTCGCGCCGGTAAAAAAGGCAATGCCGTATCAATCGTTGAAGCACATGATCAGCCGATGATGGATCGCGTCGCTCGCTACGTCAAAGAAGAGATCAAAGAGCGATTCATCAAAGAGCTGCGCCCTCAGCATAAAAAACCAGTGTTTAAGAAGAAAAAGAAAAAAGACGACAAGAAAAAAACAACGGTAAAAGCGAAAGGCAAAAAAAAAGTAGCTAAGAAAAAATAACGTTTAAATAAACAAAAAAATGCCGCTTCAATCGAAGCGGCATTTTTTATATCCGTTCTTTCTCGTTATCAGCATCTACTGATAACGAGAAAGCATTTTACTTTATATGGCTTGGTGTGAATTCGCCTTATACAAAGTCTTCTTCACACCAAAGGCTGAGACGCAATCAGTGCTCGCGAGTAGCACGGAACTCAACATCAGGGAAACGCTCTTGTGCCAAGTTCAGGTTCACCATGGTTGGCGCGATGTAAGTTAAGTTATCACCACCATCCAATGCTAAATTAGTCTGGTTCTTACGTTGGAACTCATCCAATTTCTTCGCATCACCACACTCAACCCAACGGGCAGTAGCAACATTGACGCTTTCGTAGATCGCTTCTACGTTGTATTCCGCTTTAAGACGAGCCACAACCACATCAAACTGCAGCACACCAACAGCACCAACGATCAAATCATTGTTCTGCACCGGACGGAAAACCTGTACCGCCCCTTCTTCAGAAAGCTGAACTAAGCCTTTCAACAATTGTTTTTGCTTCAATGGATCTTTCAGACGGATACGACGGAACAATTCAGGCGCAAAGTTCGGGATACCCGCAAACTTAAGCGATTCACCTTGAGTAAAAGTATCGCCAATTTGAATGGTACCGTGGTTATGCAGACCAATAATGTCACCCGCATACGCATTTTCAGCACGAGAACGGTCACCAGCCATAAAGGTTACAGCATCAGAAATGCTCACCTGTTTACCCAAACGAACATGATTCATTTTCATACCTTGGGTATAAGTGCCCGACACAATACGCATAAAGGCGATACGGTCACGGTGTTTAGGATCCATATTCGCTTGGATTTTGAAAACGAAGCCAGAGAATTTCTCTTCATTCGCTTCCACTTCACGTTCGTTCGCTTGACGAGCCATTGGCGCCGGCGCCCACTCAGTCAAACCATCCAACATATGATCAACACCAAAGTTACCCAGTGCAGTACCAAAGTAAACTGGCGTCAATTCACCAGCGAGGAACAACTCTTGCTCAAACTCAGGGCATGCACCAATCACCAACTCAAGCTCTTCACGTAGCTGCTCAGCCAGTTCTGTACCCACCGCTTCATCCAATTCTGGATTGTCTAAACCTTTAACAATACGCTGATCTTGAATCGTATGGCCTTGGCCTGTGGTGTAGAGAATGGTTTCATCACGGTGAATGTGATACACACCTTTAAACTCTTTACCACAACCAATTGGCCAAGTAATCGGAGCACAAGAGATATTTAGCTCACTTTCGACTTCATCCAATAATTCCATTGGGTCACGAATATCTCGGTCCAATTTGTTCATGAATGTTACGATTGGTGTGTCACGTAGACGAGTCACTTCCATCAGCTTACGTGTACGATCCTCAACACCTTTAGCGGCATCGATCACCATCAGACATGAGTCAACAGCCGTCAGCGTACGGTAAGTATCTTCTGAGAAATCTTCGTGTCCTGGGGTATCTAATAAGTTGACAAGGCACTCATTATAAGGAAACTGCATCACAGAAGTCGTTACCGAAATACCACGCTCTTTTTCCATTTCCATCCAGTCAGATTTGGCATGTTGGCTTGAGCCACGGCCCTTTACTGTACCGGCAGTCTGGATTGCGCGTCCGAATAACAGAACCTTTTCAGTAATGGTGGTTTTACCCGCATCCGGGTGAGAAATGATAGCGAAAGTACGACGTTTGCCGACTTCACCTAAAAACGCTGTATTTGACATGAAACTCGTCTTCTTTAGTCAGATAGGCAGGTTATTCTGCTCATGCAGCTGAGCACCCCGTGCCATTCGATTCAAATTTGCGCGGTATTCTCGCTTATATTCCTCATGGGAGCAACTTTAGACCTGGCATTACAATGTTTTTTGCCGCTAACTGGCTAGAAATTAAAATCTCAATAAATATGAGCTATAACTAAAGGAGTAGATGGAAGCGAACCTAGCTATGCCAGAGACCAAGCAAATAAATTCACTCGCATTTAGACAAGCAAAAACCGTATTCCTAGTATCGGTGATACTCGGGCTGTGCTTTAGTTTGTATCACATTCTGGTCGACTTGCATCAAGAACAGCGCCGGATTGAAGAGCATTACCAGTTCAAACTATTACAAAATTACTCCAATGCCAGCCAAGCTGCCTATCACCTTAATCAATTGCTTGCCGAACAAGTTGCGTCAACTTTGATGATGGATCAGGCCATCTATAACGTACGTATCATCGATGATTTTGGCGATATTTTAACTGAGCGAGAGCGCAGTATCTCGTTACAAAGTGGATTCACCCACATACTTTCAGGTTACCTCACCCCATCCGCTCCAACCTATACAACCGAGCTGCATCAACCCAACTCGAATGTCGTGGTTGGTACACTGAGTTTTTCGGTGAATGGAGCCAATATTGCGAAAGCGTTTATTTCCAAAACCAGTCAAATTCTCTTGTTTGACTTATTGAGAAATATATTACTGACCACTATTTTGCTGATTTTTTTCTATTACAAACTATCAAAGCCACTCGTTACTCTGATTGATTGGGTTCGTTCATTACAAAACCGTAAAGAAAACCTTCCACCACCGACACAAAATCAAGACGATGAAATCGGCCACCTAGCGACCACGTTTCATACATTATGGAAAGACAGAGAAGCGGCTGAGGCGAAACTCAACCAGCTTGCTTATTACGACTCTTTAACTGGCCTAGCAAACCGAAGCTTGCTACTGCAATCACTAGGAAAATCCATTGATTGCGCTAACAAAGACAACACCGTCGGCGCACTGTTTTATCTTGATCTAGACCGCTTTAAAACCATTAATGATTCATTAGGCCATACCATTGGTGACCATCTCATTAGAGCCATCGCGATGCGAATTGAAGCATGGTTAAAAGATGAATATATCGCAGCGCGCATTGGGGGGGACGAGTTTGCCATTCTGCTTCCTAACCTGCCACATGATAGCGTTAAAGAGGTTGCTCAGCAGTTACTTGCCCTTATCTCTAATCCTTATTCAATTGATGATCACCAACTCTATTGCACCGTCAGTGTCGGAATTTCTACCTTTCCATTTGTGGGTTGCAACAACATCGATGTGCTGCGACAAGCCGATACAGCGCTTTACCGCGCTAAAGTCGCAGGCCGCAATAAATACATGTTTTATGAACCGGAAATGCAGGCACAAGTTGATTCTTTCCTAGAAATAGAAAAAGGTCTGCATGAAGCCATCAGTAGAGATCAATTAGAGCTTTATTACCAACCGCAAGTTAATGAGAAACATCAGATCATTGGGGTCGAAGCCTTGATCCGCTGGAATCATCCTGAGAAAGGTTTATTACCACCGGGAGTATTTATGCCCATCGCCGAAGAAACGGGACAAATCCTGCAGATTGGCGACTGGATCATTGAACAAGCCTTTTACCAATACGCACAATGGAAAAATAAAGGAGTACTCCCTGATAGCTTCCGCCGTTTAGCCGTCAATATCAGCCCACTACAGTTTTCACAAAACGCTTTTGTCGACCAAATCCGTCAAGCACTCACCCAGTCAGGGATAGACGGAGAACATATTGAATTAGAGATCACCGAGAACCTTCTTTTAGAAAATGTGGAAGGGGCGATACAGAAGATGAAGCAGCTGAAAAATCACCAGCTCACAATCTCTATTGATGATTTTGGTACAGGCTACTCATCGCTGCGCTACCTGAAACACATGGATGCCGATGTTCTTAAAATTGATCGCTCTTTCGTTACCCAACTCCATATGGATGAAAGCGATCAAGCTATTGTCGACACCATCATCATGACTGCACGTCGTCTCAATATGGAAGTCATCGCAGAAGGGGTAGAAGATGAATACGAGCTACAAGCTCTAAAAAATCTGGGGTGTGACCAGTTCCAAGGTTATTTGTTTGATAAACCTCTACCTGCAGAGGAGATTGAAAAACGCTTCAAGAATAACTATTACGTTATTACCCCAGTCGATGCACTACAAATTGGTCAGAAATAACAAGTCGACATGAAACCACTAGAAAAATAGATAACTCATGATGATCGCATCTTCTTTGCCTGATGCTGTTGGGTAGTAGTTGATGCGGCGGTCGACTTCATTAAAACCGTGCGATTCATAAAGATGATATGCGCCAACATTACTTTCTCGAACCTCTAACCATGCACTCTCAGCCTTCACGTTTTCACACAGGGTTAAAAACGCATCCATAAGATATTTACCATGCCCTTTACCTTGCTCACTTGGTGCAACGGCAATATTCAGTAAAGTTACCTCACCGACAATATTCTGCGCATAGAAATAACCGACCAAAACACCTTGATACAGCAAGACATGATGACAGGCGCCTCGGCTATTGATGTCATTGATCATCGTTTGTGACCAAGGGTGGCTATGTGCTTGGGTTTCTATATGAAAAACGGCTTCAGTATGTTCCGCCGCTAAAGGAAGTAATTGATAAGTCATAATGGATTATTGATACGCACAAATTTGCTGCCACAATGCCCGGCGCTGTTGATTATCGCCGTCAATTTTAGCCAGCTCAGGAGAAACTAATTTATTCGCTTGGATCTGGTCTGAGGCATCACAACCTGCATACCAAACCCACTGCAAGTGATGCTCACCTAACTGTTCAATCTGTTCAGGAAAAATATGCAGTGCGTCGCTTAGGGTCAGTCGAATGCTTTTTAAAACCCGTTCAAACAACAATGCTGTCTCATTTTCAGGATAAAAAGGAGACACCAATAAAAGTTTACAGGAGGCTTGCAAAGCAAACTTTTCGGCTTGGTAGCCTAGCAACCTTTCTGGGTGAGCGAGCTGATAACTCTGAATCCCCATTTCTTGCAAATATTGTAGCTCGTGCTGTGACATAGACGTGTCTTGACCAAAAAAAACCCAGCCATGCTACCAAATAAATGATTTAAAGTCAGAGGCATTATGAAACATTTGAAAAACCTATTACTGGGCATGGTTTTGGCCACACTCAGCAGCGCAAGCGTGGCAGCGAAACAAGATGGTGACTGGACGTTAATCGCAGAAAAATTGGTAAATTACAAATCAGAAACCGATGTGGTTCGCCCTATTCCATTTTTAAAAGCGCGTAACTTTGGCCAAATTAAGCTCACTTGTACTCAAGGTACCGTGAGTTTACACAAGATTGTTGTGACCATGAGCGATGGTTCAACCAAGGAGCTCTCTTCAATGGGGACATTGAGTAAAGGGATGTCAACTCGCACATGGATTTTGCCTGGCAATGAAGACGCAAAGCTAAGAAAGCTGGAAATGACATACGATAGCTGGGGAAGCCAAACACTGAATGCCTTCGGTGTAGGTAAGAAAGCAAAAATCGAAGTCTGGGGCAAAAAACGCGAAAACGAATGATAAAAAGGGGTGTTTCACCCCTTTTTTTAATCTTGTTACAGCTCGCTAAATTCTGGGCTGAACTCAATCAGGCCTTGGCGGCCGTCCAACTCACCATCACCTAAAGCGACGATCTGAAAAGCACCTTGAGGCACTTCCCACTGACAACGGATTTGATGTTGCTGTGCGTCTTCAAAACCGAACCGACCATAATAAGCAGGATCGCCTAAAACAACACAGGCCGGATAACCAAACTCTTTTAGCGTTATCAAACCTTCTTTAATCAAATCAGCACCAATCCCTTGATTTCGCGCAGATGCCTTAACAGCTAAAGGGGCAAGCCCCTGCCAATTTAAATCTTCACTTTCAAGTATCACAGGGCTAAACATGACATGCCCAATGACTTCACCTTCATCACTGCATGCGACCAATGACAGCGTACGGTGGCCATTTTCGCGCAACTTCATCACTAGCTGAGCTTCCGCTTCTGTTGGGAAGGCATCTTTTAGCAAGCGATCGACGGCCAGAATATCAGCTGGCGCTTCAGTTCGTATAAGCATTTACAACCTCGTTTTGTGTTACTGGTGATTGTAACCCTTTATGAACGAAGTCTGCTAATTCATTTAAAAGAACCTGTAAAGGTTTCGGCAATAGATCAAGATCGACACTGTCCATCAAGTTTTTGACTTCAAGACCAAGCTCTGTATCTCCCTCAATAGACAAGCGTCGTTGGAAGAACAAGGTGTCAGGGTCTTCTTTGCGGCCAGCGATCAACACTAAATCATTCAAATTCCCAGCAAAGCATACGTCTTCTTGCATTGGAGTATCTGCAACAACTAACTTTTCACCTTCGTAGCTGATATACCAACATAACTGCATATCTTTAACTTCAACCTTAAGCCATTTTCCTTCAAGGAATTCAAAATCCCCATCCTCTAAAGCTTCTTTGAAAATGCTTTTAAGTCCTTCTAATAAGGCTTTTTTTTGTACAGATTGCGGTAATAAGTGGACTGGAGATCGCAAAATTGATGCCGCATTTTGAACTAATTGAGTGCGAATCTTGTTAATCACGCGTGTTATCCGTTACTTTGTAAAAAGAATGGCCCATCATAAAGGATGTATGTGCTGCAATTCCTGTTATGCATCAATAAAACCGTCTGATGCCCGATATCCTTTTCTAACTTGGCAATCACAGTTATAGTAGTTCTCTACTATCAGCCCTATGAATGTATGAGCTCTTTGGAGACCCGGTAAAATATTAATGCCTTCGCAACAGTTACAGCATTGGTTTGCAAAATTAACGGCTAACAGCCCGTTTTTTTTCGCTGTTTTAGATAACCAGCACAACTATGCAATGGTGAACGAACGCTATTGTGATATCGCGGGACTTTCCTCTAAAGAACTTATCGGGATGAATGACGTCCAGATATTCGGCCAGCATTTTTATACTCATCTGAAACCGTATTATGAGCGTGCCTTTAAAGGTGAACAGCTCGAAGCAGAAATCACATTAAGTGAGCTCGATCTTGAAACCAGTTTGCACTTCTGTCTCGCGCCAATCGAAAGCGAACACGGTATTAAACAAGTCATTTTTCACGCCATCGATACATCAGAAAAACAACTTTTAGTTCGTTCTCTTGATGAAGCGGAAAGCAAGTTTTCTACCCTTACCTCTCTATTACCAGACGGCTTATTACTAGTCGAAGACGACTGCATTATTTCTGCAAACCAATCTGCATCACGTTTGCTTGGGTTGGAAAGTGTTTCAGACCTTTTAAGTGAAGAACTCAGTACGCTTTTTATTGACGAAAAATCCAAAACGAGTTTTAACGCGAAGTTAAGTTTATTGCTGGCAGAGGCACCGTTAGTCTGTTTAACCGGGCCACGATGCGGCTTTGAGCGCAGAGTTCAGCTGAGTGCTGATGCAACCATTATTCTGGGTAATACTTCTCAGATCGTGCTGATCCAAGACGCGGAAGATACACCAAAGCAGTTATCAGGATACAAACAGGATGACAGCCATTTAGACTCACTAACAGGGTTATACAACCGTTTTGGTTTCACCAAACGACTGGAGCAATTGATCCACAACGAAACGCCGTTGATCATGCTTTACCTAGACATTGATAACTTCAAAAACATCAATGACTCACTCGGTCACCACATTGGCGACAAAGTCATTAAAGAAGTTTCATCTCGCTTAAAGCGCCTTCTGCCACAGCAAGCCGTACTTGGTCATTTAGGAGGAGATGAATTCGGCCTCATTTTGCCAGAGCCAGACAATAACCGCATGGCAGAAATGATGGCAGATCGAATCATTTCTCTTATCAATCAACCTTTTGATCTTCACCACTTTAGTAAACGCTTGGCTTGTTCCATTGGTAGTGTGGCTTATCCGGGAGATGGTAACGATGCACGTATTTTGCTACAAAATGCAGATACTGCCATGTATGAGGCCAAAGATCGTGGGCGTAACCGCCTGATCAAATTTAACGACCAAATGAATAAAGAAGCGCGCATGCGTTTATGGTTGGAGATCGAACTACAAAAAGCGTTGCAGCAAAATGGATTGGAAGTCTGGTACCAACCTAAGGTCAACGCTCGTGATTTCAGTATTAACGGAGCGGAAGCTCTGATCCGCTGGAAACATCCAGTGGAAGGTTACATCAGTCCGGGCGCATTTATCCCGGTTGCTGAACGTGCAGGTTTAATTGAGCATTTAGGTCGCGTTGTCATGCGCGAAGTATTTTCTACCGTCAAACGCTGGAAGCTACAAGGGATCTTACCTGGTCGCGTCGCCATCAATTTATCTCCGGAACAATTTGGTAATCCTAAGCTTATTGATTACATGGAGAAGTTACTGCGCAGTACCGAACTTGACCCTGCCTGCATTACATTTGAACTGACTGAAAGCGCCGTAATGAGTGACAGTGAGCATACGCTACAAATGCTTAACGCGATTAAGAAACTTGGCTTCTCTCTTTCCATCGATGACTTTGGTACCGGTTATTCCTCGTTGTCTTATCTAGCTCGTTTCCCTATCGATGAGCTCAAAATAGATCGCGCCTTCATTACCGATATCGATACACTGCCTAAACAGGTGACCGTCATCGAAAACATCATCAACTTAGGTAAATCTTTAAACCTAACCGTGGTTGCTGAAGGGGTTGAAACACCTCAACAGGCCACGCTGCTTTCAAACCTTCAATGTCATTCTATTCAAGGTTTTCATTTCTATCGCCCTCAACCAAAACAAGAAGTGGAAGAATTATTCATTCAAAACCGACGCCACAAAAACTAACCCCTTAAGGGTAATTTCGAGTTAACTCACACAAACCTGCCTTACATCAATTCTGCCATTCATATTTCTTCATAAAATACGGAACAATTTTCTAAGCAAACACCTGCAATTCAAATAAGCAGTGCCAGCTTGTACGTACTGTCCTTACTTGAACTAACAGCAATAATAATTGGTAATGAGCGATGGAACTCCTATGCCCAGCAGGTAACCTACCTGCGCTAAAGACTGCAATCGACTGTGGTGCCGATGCGGTTTATATCGGCTTTAAAGATGACACCAATGCACGTCATTTTGCTGGTCTAAACTTCACTGGCAAGAAGCTAGATAAGGCAGTGCAATATGTTCATGATAAACATAAAAAAATTCATGTAGCCCTCAACACTTTTGCCCATCCAAACGGGTTCAATCGCTGGACTGAAGCGGTTGATCGCGCTGCCGACATTGGTGTGGATGCCCTGATTATCGCGGACATTGCAGTATTAGATTATGCTGCCAATAAATACCCTGATCTTGAGCTGCACCTTTCCGTACAAGCTTCCGCGACCAATGTGGCTGCCATCGACTTCTACCAACAGAACTTCAATGTAAAGCGCGTTGTATTGCCTCGGGTTTTATCAATCCATCAAGTCAAACAGCTGTCGCGTAACATCACCAGTGCTGTTGAGCTGGAGGTGTTTGCTTTTGGTAGTTTGTGTATTATGTCGGAAGGTCGTTGCTATCTTTCATCATATATGACTGGCGAGTCACCCAATACTGTTGGCGCTTGTTCCCCTGCAAAATATGTACGCTGGCAAGAAACGGCTGATGGCTTAGAATCACGTTTGAATAACATTTTAATTGACCGTTACAGTGCTGGTGAAAACGCGGGCTACCCAACGTTATGCAAAGGCCGTTTCGAAGCCGAAATTGAAGGTGAGAAAAAACGCTACCATGCGCTGGAGGAACCAACCAGCTTAAACACCCTTTCGATGTTACCAGAACTGTTTGCAGCAAACGTCGCTTCAGTAAAAATCGAAGGTCGCCAGCGCAGTCCGGCATACGTAGAGCAAGTCACGCGTACATGGCGCGCAGCGATAGATCGCTATCAAGCAAATCCAGAAGCTTACCAAGTGGAAGCAGCTTGGGACGCCGCATTAGCAAACGTATCTGAAGGCACGCAAACCACACTTGGTGCTTACCATCGTAAATGGCAGTAGAGGTTAAGATGGATAATTCAATGAAATACGCACTTGGCCCACTACTTTACTTTTGGCCAAAACAAGATGTAGAGGCATTTTACGAACAAGCAAAATCGAGCTCAGCAGACATCATCTATCTCGGTGAGACTGTGTGTTCAAAGCGTCGTGAGATGAAGCCTGCGCACTGGTTTGAAATTGCAAAAGAACTGTCCGCGTCTGGCAAACAGGTCGTGCTATCGACCATGGCTTTATTAGAAGCCCCCAGCGAAGTGAACGTCATGAAGAAATACATCGACAACGGTGACTTTGCCATCGAAGCAAACGATGTATCAGCCGTTCAATTAGCTTCTGAACATAAAGTCCCATTCGTTGTTGGTCCTGCGGTAAATACCTATAACGCACACACCTTGAACTTATTTCTTAAACAAGGGATGGTTCGCTGGTGCATGCCTGTAGAACTGTCACGTGAATGGTTAAACAACGTTTTAACTCAATGCGATGAACTGGGGATCCGCAATAAGTTTGAAGTTGAAGTATTCAGCCATGGTTATCTACCACTCGCCTATTCTGCCCGATGTTTTACTGCTCGCGCTGAAAACCGAGCGAAAGACGATTGCGAAACCTGTTGTATTAAATACCAAACCGGTATTCAGGTCAGCAGTCAAGAAGGTCAGGAAGTCTTTAACCTCAATGGCATTCAGACCCAGTCGGGTTACTGCTATAACCTCATTAATGATCTTCCAAGCATGGAAGGATTGGTTGATGTGGTTCGTTTAAGCCCATTGGGCATCAGCACCTTCTCTGAGCTGGATCATTTCCGTTCAAATGAGAAAGGGACTAACCCAGGAAAGATCCAAGATCGCCAATGTAACGGCTATTGGCACCAACTTGCCGGTCTAGAAGTGAAAAACATCTAAGCACTTCTCACTGATTTCAAAGTAAAAAAGCGAGGCATTAGCCTCGCTTTTTGTTTCTATTTATCAATTAAGACGCTTGAATGCTTGGCTCAGCAGAGCTTTCATCGTGTAACTTCTTAATATCACGCCACAGCATACTCATTACGACTAAGCTCAACGCAATATTTGATAGCGGGAACGCAATCCAAATCCCCGTAATACCCCATAGCTTCGGCAGAATAAATAAGAATGGTAGCTGAATGACCATATTCCCAATCGTCACAAACATTGCTTTACTGCCCTTGTTTATCGATTGGTAATACGCCGCCGCAACAACTAGAAATCCATCGAGGAATAAAGCAAACATGTGCAGGCGAATCCCCACGACTGTACTTTCAATCAGCTGCTGATCTGAATGGTTGAATACTGATACAAACTGATACGGAAAAGCGTTCATCAAAAGTACAAACGCAACCCCACCTAATACCGCGGTCCCCATTGCAATATTCAGTAGTTTACGAATATTTTCTCGGTTACGAGCACCATGGTTATAGCTCACCAAAGGCTGCATGCCATTCGCAATGCCTTCTGCGATAAGGTAATAAACTGTAACGATGTAGCCCAAAATGGCATAGGCACCAATTAGCAATACACTGCCATATTGCGCAAATAAGCTGTTGTGTAGTGCGACCATCATTGAGCCATAGGCATACATAAAGAAGCTCGATGTACCAATCATCATAATTTTAGGCACAACATTGAACTGCATCTTTAAATCATATCTTGATAAGCGCATCTTGGCTTTAGCGCTAAAGAAATAGCCCACACCAAGGACAGTCACCACCATCTGTGCTAATGCCGTTGCGATCGCCGCTCCAGTAAGTTCCCAATCAAGCCAAGCGATAAAGAGGTAATCCAGCACGATGTTAATCACCGCACCAACGACCATCAGCAAGGTTGCCAAGTTTGGGCTGTCATCATTACGCAACAAAAAAGGGACAGCAATCGAACCTAATGAGAATACACATGCCACAATAAGAATATGCAGATACTGCAAACCTAACTCATACACACGACCTTCTGCGCCCTGCCAACGGATAAAGTCATCCGCAAAGAAAAACAAGGTCGTCGCGACTAATGGCATCAAGGCGACTAACAAAAGTAGTCCCGTCGAGAGGATACGTTTTGCCCCTTCGGTATCTTGTTCACCCTGTTTTATCGACGCCAAGGCACCAGTACCGACACCCACCATCATACCGATGCCGAGAATTGAGCCGATGATCGGCCACGCCACGTTGATCCCCGCTAATCCATCAGCACCAACATAACGACCAATAAAAATGCCATCTACGACTTGGTATAAGCCGTTCACCAGCATGGCTGCAACGGTCGGAATTGTGTATTTCCAAAACTGTTTGTAAATAGAGTTTTGCATGACTGTCACCAATAGTTAGCAAGGCTAACTAAATAGATAAATGAATAAGTAATATATTTAGTTTCCGAGCGCTTTATCCAGTAGCGCTTTCAACTGTTGGGCTTCTTGTTGATCAAGCTTACGCATTAGCTGCTGAGAAATGTCTTTGTAGACCACTTGTTCCAGCGACATTTCTTCTATGACTTCTTTAGTCAGTAGTACACGCTTTGAACGAGCATCTTCACTACAAGCAATGCGCTTCACCAAGCCTTTTTTCTCTAAACGAACCACCATATTTGAAGCCGAAGGTTTCGTCACTTGAAGCTCCTCAGCCAAATCGGTAATTCGAACGCCTTCAGGGAATTGCTGGATCACTCGTAAGTAGTCAAACTCATTAAAGCTCAAGCTTGAAAGCGGGTCTTCCTTTGCATAAACACGCCATGCCTTGGCACAGAAGCGTTCCAAATCAATCAGGCTTTTTTCCAATGCCATTGTGTTTTGCTCATTTAGTTAGCAAGGCTAACTATTTTAATATTCCCTGATAAAAAGGCAATAAAAAAACCGCTTATTCAAAGCGGTTTTTTATCATTAACTTATTTGGGCTGTTCTTCTTTTCGCTTAGCTTTTGCTAATCGCTCAGCCTTAACTTGATTGTAAATGCGGCTCAATTCTAAAAACGAATAACGATGTTCTACATAATCAAAAACGTTAAACGAAATAGCTAATTTGTATAACGAAACAGCACCTGCATAGTCGCCCTGTTTTTGATAACGTTTAGCCAAATAAAAGTAAGCTTCTGTCAGACGTTGCGCTAACAAGGTATTGTCTCGAGTACCTTGCAAAATGGCTTTAAAAGCTTTGTCTTCGCTCACTTCACCTAACGTTAAAGCCACAAGAACCCAACCCCATTGTTCGTCACGTGCTTGATAACTGGTCAAGAGCTCATGGCGTGCAACTTCTACATCTTGTTCCGATTTGATGATGTACATCCAAAGTGCCCGAAACGGATCACTTGGGTCTTCATCATAATGACGTTGGATATCTTCCAGCGCCAATTCAATACGGTCACCATAATACAGTGCAATGGCTCGATTTCGTGCTGCGTAAGAGTTACTAGGATCCAATTCTAATGTCGAATCAAACGCCTCATAAGCAGCATCAAACTCCCCGACTTGAGTGAAGTAAACACCAAGCAAGTTAAACAGATCAGGTTGTGCTGGGTTGAGCGACAGTGACTGATTGTAATCCAGTCTCGCTAAATCACGTAAACCAACGCTGTCGTAATAATTACCACGCTCATAAAGCATCTTCGCACGAATATCATTCGGAAGATCAGCACGACGCAATAGCTGACTTAAACGCGCAATCTGCACTTCTTGTTGCACACTTGCCTGTAAAGGCACTGCCATTGGAGGATACAGCCATTGTTCTTCTTTATCGAAAGTGGATGCACAGCCTGCAGTGATGAGTAGAGAAAGTGTCAACGTAGCGGTTTGAAACCATTTCACAAATAAAAACTCCTGTTAGCCACAATGATGACTATTAATCCGCATTAAAAAAGGGAGCGTATTGCTCCCTTTATAGCATGCTTTTAGCTTAATAGGCGAATAAAGCCTAAAAGCTATAGCTTGTGCGATTATTCTGCGGCAGGTGCTGCATCATCTTGAGCTGGTTCAGCAGGTTTTTCTACTGCTTCTTTCATGCTCAGACGTACACGACCTTGACGGTCGATCTCAAGAACTTTAACTTGAACTTCTTGGCCTTCAGTTAGGTAATCTGACACTTTCTCAACCCGCTTGTCAGCAATTTGAGAGATATGTACTAGACCATCCTTGCCAGGAAGAACCGTTACGAATGCACCAAAGTCCGCTAGACGTGCAACTTTACCAGTGTAGATACGGCCCACTTCAACTTCAGCAGTGATCTCTTCGATGCGGCGGATAGCTTCTTTCGCTGCAGCGCCTTCAGTTGCTGCAATCTTGATAGTACCGTCGTCTTCGATTTCGATAGTTGTACCCGTCTCTTCCGTTAGAGCACGGATAACTGCGCCACCTTTACCGATAACGTCTTTGATCTTCTCCGCGCTGATCTTCATTGTGTGAATGCGAGGAGCGAATTCAGAGATGTCTTCACGAGCACCAGAGATAGCTTCATCCATTACAGATAGGATGTGCTTACGTGCACCTTGAGCTTGGTTAAGCGCAATTTGCATGATCTCTTTAGTGATACCTTCGATCTTGATGTCCATTTGAAGTGCAGTGATACCCGTGTTAGTACCCGCTACTTTAAAGTCCATATCACCTAGGTGGTCTTCATCACCAAGGATGTCAGAAAGAACAACGAAATCGTCGCCTTCTTTAACAAGACCCATTGCGATACCCGCAACAGAAGACTTGATTGGCACGCCTGCATCCATAAGAGCAAGAGAAGTACCACATACAGAAGCCATTGAAGATGAACCGTTAGATTCAGTGATTTCCGATACAACACGTACTGTGTATGGGAACTCATCAACAGAAGGCATTACTGCTGCGATACCACGTTTAGCCAGTTTACCGTGACCGATTTCGCGACGCTTAGGAGAACCTACAAAACCCGTTTCACCTACACAGTATGGAGGGAAGTTGTAGTGTAGTAGGAAGTGATCTTTACGCTCACCCGTTAGTTCGTCGATGATTTGAGCGTCACGCTGCGTACCTAGAGTCGCAGTTACTAGCGCCTGAGTTTCACCACGAGTAAACAGTGAAGAACCGTGAGTACGTGGAAGAACGCCAGTACGTACATCAAGCGCACGAACCATGTCTTTTTCACGACCATCGATACGTGGGTTACCCGCGATGATGCTGCGACGTACAACTGTCTTCTCTAGATCGTGGAAGATAGTGTGGATTTCTTTTGTGTTTGCTTCTGGATCTTCAGCAAGCAGCACTTCGTTAACTTCCGCAGCGATCTCATGAATACGGTCGTAACGAGCCATCTTCTCAGTGATTTGGTAAGCTTCTACAAGCTTAGCTTCTGCAAGTTCAGCGATCTTAGTGTTAAGTGCTGTGTTCTCTTCAGGAGCTACCCAATCCCAAGCTGGAGTAGCAACTTCAGCTTTGAATTCGTTGATTGCTTTGATAACAACTTGTTGTTGGTCGTGACCGTAAACAACTGCTGATAGCATCTCTTCTTCAGTTAGGTTGTCAGCTTCTGACTCAACCATTAGTACTGCAGATTCAGTACCAGCAACCACTAGGTCTAGTTTAGACGTTTCCAGTTCAGTGTTGCTTGGGTTAAGAACAAGTTGACCGTCGATGTGACCAACACGCGCAGCACCGATAGGACCGTTGAACGGAATACCAGAGATAGCTAGCGCTGCTGAAGTACCGATCATAGTTACGATATCAGGTTGAACGTCTGGGTTCACAGATACTACCGTTGCGATAACTTGTACTTCATTTTTGAATGCATCTGGGAATAGCGGACGGATTGGACGGTCGATTAGACGAGCAGTCAGTGTTTCACCTTCAGAAGGGCGACCTTCACGCTTGAAGAAGCCACCAGGAATTTTACCTGCAGCGTAAGTACGCTCTTGGTAGTTAACCGTTAGAGGGAAGAAGTCTTGACCTTCAACCGCTTCTTTTTTACCAACTACAGAAACGAATACTGCTGTATCGTCCATAGTAACCATAACTGCAGCCGTAGCTTGACGTGCGATAACGCCAGTTTCTAGAGTAACTGTGTGGTTACCGTACTGGAACGTTTTAACAACTGGTTTTTCGAACATTGTTATTCCTTGTTTCCGAGCGCATCAAAAGATTTGCTCAGAGAGTATTAATTGATACTCAAGGCATTACAAATCGCGACTAGTAAAAATGAACTGGGATTATATGGAGTTCATTTTGAATAGTCGCGACCTTTTGGTCGACGTGGTTGACTGTAATGCACTGAGTCATTATGTAGAAAATCCCTAGTAGGGATTTTTTCCGTGCGTAGTATAACGGTATAAAAGTGATTTGGCTAAGCTATAGCAATCAAAATAAGTAACAGGCAACAAAAAAGGGGCATAAAGCCCCTTTTCTGACAAACTGCTATGCAGTCGCTAATTAGCGACGTAGACCTAGACGTTTGATTAGGTCTTGGTAACGAGAAAGGTTTTTACCTTTCAAGTAGTCAAGAAGCTTACGACGGCGAGAAACCATACGTAGCAGACCACGACGGCTGTGGTGATCGCCTTTGTGTGCTTTAAAGTGACCTTGTAGGTGGTTGATAGAAGCTGTAAGTAGAGCTACTTGAACTTCTGGTGAACCAGTATCGCCTTCACCTTGAGCGTATTCTGCAACGATTGCTGCTTTAGTTTCTGCATTCAGAGACATAATTCTCTCCTAATAAGAGTAGGTTTAACATTGTGCCAGCCAATCTCTGATTCAGCCGACACGAGGAGCGCGAATTATAGGGGATGTATAAAGGTTAGGCAATAGCTATTTTGGCAAGCAACCATTCCGTTGTTGCCCTTTTCTGATACACTTAGCCACATCAAACCTACCTATTTGAATAAACAGGATTCTCTATGAAAATCGGCATCATTGGTGCAATGGAGCAAGAAGTTTCCATTCTTAAACAAGCAATTGAAAACCGTAAAGAAGTTAGCAAAGCGGGTTGTACTTACTTCTCAGGTCAGATCAACGGTGTTGAGATTGTGTTACTTCAATCAGGTATTGGTAAAGTCGCAGCCGCAGTAGGTACAACCATTTTGTTGGATGAGTACCAACCTGACGTCGTGATCAACACCGGTTCAGCAGGCGGCTTTGATGCTAGCCTAAACGTGGGTGATGTTGTCATCTCAACCGAAGTTCGCCACCACGATGCTGATGTCACTGCATTTGGCTATGAAATTGGTCAAATGGCGCAGCAACCAGCCGCATTCGTCGCAGATGAAAAGCTGATGGATGTTGCAGAAAAAGCACTGGCACAAATGGAAGATACGCACGCAGTACGTGGCCTAATTTGTACGGGTGATGCGTTCATTGCGAGTGCAGAACGCCAAGCGTTCATTCGTAAAAACTTCCCTTCTGTCGTTGCAGTCGAGATGGAAGCATCAGCGATTGCTCAGACTTGTCACCAATTCAAAGTCCCATTTGTTGTGGTACGTGCTATCTCTGACGTAGCTGATAAAGAAGCCGGTATGAGCTTCGATGAATTCTTACCATTAGCCGCGAAGAGTTCATCTGAGATGGTCATTAAAATGGTTGAACTGCTTAAGTAATCAAAAACACGCAGAATCATGGAAGAACTATTAAATCAACTCTACGCCAATGGCGCGCTCCTCGTCTTATGGGGCGCGTTGTTCATTCATTTAATTCTCCCTTTCCCACGGGAAGCGCACCCAGCCATCCTATGGCATAAGTTTGCAGAGCAGTTAGCAAACAAAGTTAATACCAATCATCATTACTCACAGAGTATGATTTCCGGCACTTTAGCTTGGTTATTAATGATCATCCCGATGTGGATAGTACTCATTGCTCTCAAGCCCTTAGTTTGGGAACCACATTTATTTGAATTAGCGTTATTGCTTTTGGCTATCGATTGGCGCAATACCGACAAATTCACCAACCAGTTTATTCAAGCGCTTGCAAAAGAAGATAAGCAACATGCGAAGCAGCTTATCACGCCACTGATAAACCGCTCGACACAGCCACTGTCTCTGCTTGGTTTGGGCAAAGCTGGTGCTGAAACACTGATTATGTCTTATGGCCGCAATGTAATATGCGTATTGTTTTGGTATGGCATTGCCGGTGGAATTGGGGCGTTTCTCTACCGCATGAATGTTGAGTTGGCTCGCGCTTGGTCTCCATCACGAAAAGCGTTCCTTCCATTCGGCCTTCCTGTCGTAAGAGCTGTTGCCATACTGGATTTTATTCCACTTCGATTATTTGCTCTGATGATCGCAATTGGCCAACGTACCAAAGAAGTATTTCAGCTCTTAAAACAGCAAGCCGCTACGTGGCCTCTGCCAGGCCCTTCATGGTTATTGATTTCCGTGGGAGCCAAGCTCGAATTGTCCCTTGGCGGTCCGGCAATGTACGATGGGTATAAAGCCGTACGAGCCAAACTTGGGGGGAGGATTGCGCCTGCTGCGTTGCATATTGCGCAGGTTCAAAAGCTATTAGCGTGGCGCATGTTTGCATGGATAGTTCTTCAAAGCTTAATCATGGGCTTTATTTATCAAGGAATTTAGATGTTTCGCATTATCCCTCTGTGTTGCCTATTATTGGCGACTTCCGCTTTTGCCAAACCCGCCCAACGAGTAATAAGCCTTGCACCCCACGCGACTGAGCTCGCATATGCGGCAGGATTAGGTGATAAATTAATCGCCGTCAGTGAGCACAGTGATTACCCCGAGCAAGCAAAACACCTTGAAAAAGTGGCTAACTATCAAGGTATAAAAATTGAGCGAATTATTGCGCTGCAACCAGATCTAGTCATAGCTTGGCCTGCGGGGAATCCAGAAAAAGAACTCTCAAAACTAAAACAATTCGGACTCAACATCTATTACTCGCAGACAGGCTCGCTAGAAGGCATAGCTCGCAGCATTGAGCAACTTGGCCAATACGCTGAGCAGCCAGAAGTTGCTAAACAAAAAGCCTTTGAGTTTCGCCAGCAACTTAATCAGATGTCCCAACAATACAGGACCACAGAGCCAGTTCGCTATTTCTATCAATTGAGTGAAAGTCCCATAATTACGCTAGCTCAAGGCAAATGGCCGAGTGAGGTGTTTTCATTTTGTGGCGGTGTGAACGTCTTTGAATCTAGCGCAATTCCCTACCCACAAGTTGGACAAGAGCAAGTCTTATTAGCAAACCCCGAGGTCATTTTCACTTCTGAGCACGCAATCAGAAATGGCAATATGTGGCAAAAATGGGATAAACAACTCGACGCAATAAAAAATCAGCATATTTGGAGTCTCAATTCTGACTGGCTAAACCGCCCAACGCCCCGAACATTAAAGGCCATCAAAGAGGTTTGTGAGCATTTTGAAAGCATTCGCCAAAAACGGTAACGTTTTCGTTTGAGATACCGTACAATCCGGCATCAGTGGTTAGTTAACAAGTCAATCAAGAGAAATCAGTAACATGGATTCCATGCTGCTTTATATTATCGATTTATTCGGTACGGCCGTTTTTGCTGTCTCCGGCGTTTTACTCGCAGGTCGTTTAAAAATGGACCCATTCGGTGTCGCAGTATTGGGGAGCGTTACCGCAATAGGAGGCGGAACCATTCGTGATATGTCACTTGGTGCCACTCCTGTATTCTGGATTAAAGATACAAACTATCTCTGGGTCATTTTGATCACCTGCTTACTCACTATGTTAATTGTTCGACGCCCAAAACGACTTGCTTGGTGGATATTGCCCGTTTGCGATGCCATTGGATTAGCCGTATTCGTCGGTATTGGGGTCGAGAAAGCAATGCGTTACCAAGATTCAGCTTTGGTTGCCATCATCATGGGTGTTATCACTGGATGTGGTGGCGGGATCATTCGTGATGTGCTCGCTCGCGAAGTGCCGATGGTATTGAGAAGTGAAGTCTACGCAACAGCATGTATTATTGGCGGTATTTTTCATACAACAGCGCTTGCAATGGGCTACCACAGTCAAAATGCATTCTTAGCTGGCGTTCTTTCGACATTGCTGATCCGTTTAGGGGCAATTCGCTGGCACTTATCATTACCGACGTTTGCATTGAATAAATAGTCCCCAAAAAACAAAAAGGTCACCTAGGTGACCTTTTTTAATCTTCAATCTTTATAGATTATTTCTGTACTCGACGAAGCACTTCTTTTAGTGAGTCGAAATCATTAGCGAGGTCTTCAGACAGCAGTTCCATCGCTGCATGTTTCGCTAACGGCGCAGGAAGCTCGATGTCTGATTCCAAGATTTCATCCACCACTTCTTTGAACTTCGCAGGGTGCGCAGTACATAGGAACAGACCAGTTTCGCCTTCTTGAAGCTGCTCTTCCAGTACACGGTAAGCAATGGCACCATGCGGCTCGCATAAGTAACCGAGTGAGTATAGGTCTTTCACTGATTGTGCACTTTGCTCATCAGAAACCGCACCTTTACCTAGCGTCTCTAAGCCCCACTCTTTGACACGGCATAGCTCTTCAATACGAGGCCAGTTATTTGGCTGGCTCACATCCATTGCATTCGATGTTGTTGCAACCGTTGGTTTTGGCTCCCACTTACCTGTTTCGAGGTAGCGTGGCACAGTATCATTAGCGTTAGTCGCAGCAATGAAGCGCTTGATAGGTAGACCGAGCGATTTTGCCAACAGACCTGCAGTTAGGTTACCAAAGTTACCGCTTGGTACTGACACCACTAGGTTTTCACGCTCTTGCTTGCTCATTTGCGCAGCAGCTTCAAAGTAGTAACAGATTTGTGCCATCAAACGGCTAATGTTAATTGAGTTTGCAGAATTAAGACCGATCTCTTCGCGCAGTGCAGCATCATCAAAGGCTTGCTTAACAAGTGCCTGACAAGCATCGAAGTCGCCATCGATCGCTACTGTGTGAATGTTCTTACCAAGCGTACAGAATAGCTTCTCTTGCAGTGGGCTGATCTTACCTTTCGGATAAAGGATCACCACATTAATGTCTTCCATACCGTAGAAAGCGTGCGCAACGGCTGCGCCAGTATCGCCAGAAGTCGCAGTCAGAATAGTGATCTTGCCACCGTTAGAAACAGCAGCAAGAGATTGCGCCATGAAGCGGCCGCCAAAGTCTTTAAACGCAAGGGTTGGACCATGGAAAAGCTCTAGTGCGTAAACGCCATCTTTGACTTGGTTGATTGGTGCTGGGAATTGGAATGCAGCATCAACCATTGCGTTGACTTGCTCTTCCGCCAGTTCATCACCAATCAGTGCTGATAGGATCTTGGTGCTACGAGAGACAAAATCTTCTGCCAGTAGCGCATCAACGTCTTCAAATTTTGGTAATTCCGATGGGAAAAATAGACCTTGATTACGGCCTAGCCCTTGGCGTACAGCTTGGCCAAAGGAAACTTGTTCATCATTTTCTTTTATATTGTAAAGCTTCATAGCTCACTTCCTGTCATTTTCGAACCTTGTTTATCTAAACGACAAACATGGACGAATCCTTCTTCATTTTGTACATAATTTTGTTCTAACCAGCGCGCGACACGCTCGGCGACATCTTTCTCTTTGCAAATACTGAACAGTGTCGGACCACTGCCAGAAATACCGGTTGCTAATGCTCCAGCAGATGCTGCGTATTGACGTGCATTGGCAAAACCAGGAAGCAGTTTCTCACGATATGGTTCTGCGATCACGTCTTTGATCATTTTGGCCGCCAACTCTGGCTGACCAGAATGGCACGCATGAATAAAGCCAGCCAAATGACGACCATGAGCAATCACATCTTGGCGTCGATATTGAGAGGGTAGTATCGAACGGGCTTCTGCCGTTGACACTTTAATTCCCGGATACGCCATAACCCAATACCATTCATCGAAACAAGGTACTTCTTGGCTGATGATCCCCAGCTCTTCCAGCATTAACTGCAAACCGCCAAGGTAACAAGGGGCAACATTATCATAGTGAATCCCCCCTGAAATTTGCCCTTCCATTTCCCCCATAAGCGCCAACAACTCCATTTCAGAGAGTGGTTCATTATGGAAACGGTTAAGTGCATCTAAGGCAGCAACAATGGAGCACGCACTAGAACCAAGGCCTGAGCCAATCGGCATATTCTTCTCAAGTGTTAATTCAACAGGCTTGAGCTCAACGCCTTTTTTATCTAGCTCGCGAGCAAACACTCGCCAGCAATCGTACACAATATTCTCTTTAGGGTTTTGTGGCAGTTTATCGACAAAGCTACCTGCCGTTTTAAGAGAAAATGGTTCCGCCCCAGAGCGGACCATAACGCGATCACCCAATAAGGTGCCGTCAATTGGGGACACCGCCGCCCCCAACACATCAAAACCTACGCTAACATTACCAATTGAAGCTGGAGCGTAAACGACAACATTCATCCCACTGTCCATCAAATTAAACTCCCAACTTCCAACCGAGTGTACGCATGACATCCGCAAATACACCTGCAGCCGTTACTTCTGTACCAGCACCGTAACCACGTAATACCAAAGGAATAGGCTGATAGTAACGACTGTAGAATGCCAGCGCATTTTCACCATCTTTGATCTTGTACATTGGGTCATTTTCATCAACTGCAGCGATGCGTACTTTGCACTTACCATCTAAAATTTCACCAACGTAGCGTAGAACTTTGCCTTGTTTCGCCGCTTCTTCAACTTGCTGTTTAAAGTAAGCATCCGCTTCTGGTAGGCGAGTCATAAATTCTTCAATGCTACCTGAGTCATCAAAACCTGGCGGCAATGCCTGATCCACTTCAACGTCTTCAAGCTCTAAGTTCATGCCAGCTTCACGGGCAAGGATCAGCAGCTTACGCGCAACATCCATACCGGACAGATCATCACGTGGATCAGGTTCGGTAAAGCCATTTTCTTTGGCGATATTCGTCGCTTCACTCAAAGTCATACCTTCATCTAACTTGCCAAAGATATAAGAAAGCGAGCCAGACAAAATACCGTTGAATTTCTCTAACTCATCTCCAGCAGAGATAAGGTTTTGCAGGTTTTCAATCACGGGAAGGCCAGCACCAACCGTAGTTTCATACATCAATTTACGACGTGAGCTACGCGCAACATCGCGAAGCTGATGGTAATAAGACATGCTTGCTGTATTGGCTTTCTTGTTAGGCGTAACAACATGGAAACCAGCCGCTAAGAAATCTGCATATTGGTTGGCAATCCCTTCACTAGAAGTACAGTCCACCAGCACAGGGTTAATAATGTGATTACGCTGAACCAGAGAGATGAGACGAGATAAGCTGAACTCTTCTGTCGCATCATTCATACGATCACGCCAGTGCTCAAGCGGAAGCCCTGCACTATCCAATAGCAAGCCTTTACTGTTTGCTAAACCGCATACGCGTAAGATGATGCCTTTCTCAGCCAATTTCGTTTGTTGACGTTGAATTTGATCCACCAACTCACCACCAACACCACCAACACCGACAACAAATACGTCAAGGAAATGCTTCGAGTTAAACAGGTTTTCATGACACGCTTTGATCGCTTCAGAAATTTTATCTTCTGGAATAACCGCAGAGATAGCACGCTCAGATGACCCTTGAGCAATAGCAACAATATTGACATTCACTTCTGCTAGAGAAGAGAAAAATTGTGACGCGACGCCGCGAGAAGTTCGCATACCATCACCAACCAGCGTCACGATAGCCACATCATCCGTGAAATCCACAGGTTCAAGTAAGCCATCTTTCAGTTCCAGCTCAAATGCATCCGATAACGCTTGCTCAGCGAGAGCTTTATCTTGCGATTCAATACAGAAGCTGATGCTGTACTCAGAAGAAGATTGCGTGATCAGTACAATTGACACCCCAGCAGATGACATCGCACCAAACACTCGGCTCGCCATCCCAACCATGCCTTTCATACCTGGGCCTGAAACGTTGACCATAGTCAGGTCGCTGAGTGTCGTAATGCCTTTGATCGCAAGGTTATCTTCACCAGTATCTTGACCGATTAATGTACCGGCACCTTGAGGATTAAAGCTGTTTTTGATCAGACATGGAATATGGAACTGGGCGATTGGAGCAATGGTTTTAGGGTGAAGCACTGAAGCTCCGAAGTAAGACAACTCCATCGCTTCTTGATAACTGAGAGACTTCAACAGACGCGCATCATCAACTAAACGAGGATCACAGTTGTATACACCATCAACATCCGTCCAAATTTCACAGCAATCTGCTCTTAAACAAGCAGCCAAGACTGCTGCCGAGTAATCAGAGCCGTTACGGCCAAGCGTTACTAACTGACCATTTTCATCACCAGCAGTAAAACCAGGCATAATATTCACGTGGCCTTGTGGGAGTGGTTTGTGACGGAAATTCTGTGTAGAAACTTCGACATCAACCATGGCTTCAAGAGGCTCGCCACGGGCAAATAGGTACTCAACTGGGTCGATCAAGCTTGCTGGCTGGCCTTTCGCCTCTAGCACCGCTTTCATTAATTGAATCGATACGCGCTCACCTTTACTGATGATGCGCGCATTGACGTTGTCTGGACACATCCCCAATAGGTTAATGCCATGAACAAACTGGCGCAGTTGAGAAAGAGAGGTTTTGACTTGATTGTCATAGGCTGCACCATCAATGGTAGGTACTGCCGCTTTAATATCTTGGAATAAGTCGCGAAATGAGTCTTCCAACTCTGCAATTTGTAATTCTGCTTCACCATTTTTTAGTGCTGATTCAATGACAGCAACCAATTTATTGGTCGTTTTCCCTGGTGCCGACAATACAACAGCGACTTCTTCTTGTTGTGCATTGTTGGCGATAATGTCCGCTGCTCTTAACAAGCGATCTGCATCCGCTAACGAGGAGCCTCCAAATTTTAAAACTCGCATCCCTTCCTCCAGATAGTATTAATTTGGCATAAAAAAAGGCCTGTATCTTGTTGGATACAGGCCTTTTTTTGAATTTCTTTCGCTTAGCAGCCTGCCCCAACGCATGTCATGTCGGTAATAATAATGGTTGTGGTCGTTACTGTTAGGCTGCTTGAAAACATCAATTTATGCGTACATTTGTGTGTTTGCTTACCAATACGTGTACCTTATTTCCGGACACAGAGTCAATGAAAACTTTGCTTTTTTTACCCTCGCTCAGTGCATTTCTCATTCGTATGCAAAATTCCGCCCTTCAATATTGCAGTCACAAATGAAACCATTAGCACATATCATAATAACGAATTACTATATAAAACTTACTTCTAGTCTGTAAGTTTTATGCTTTAATTAGTCTTGCAGTGGAGAGAATCAAAATAACAAGGAGTGCATATGAAAATAATACTTGGCTTCGTAGCAGCACTCTTAGCTAATTCTGTTTTGGCGACAGAATTACCCACCTTACCGGCTCACAAGCTGAAATCACCACATCAACTGTTTCTATCCAGCGAGCAAGATCATCACGGCTTCGACAGTTGGTCGATTGATGGCGGTTACTCATACAATATTTTTAATAAAATTGATTTGTATGTCGGGGCCCGCGTTAACAATACTGAAAGTATGAATAACGGGTTGATCAGTGGCGTGAGCTATCAAGTCTCACCCAAAATTTCCGTGAAAAGCACTTTGCATACCTACGCAGACACAAGCCTTGAAGAACAAAAAGAGACATCCATTTCTGCGGAGCTCTCTAGTAGGATGCAACTGACTGACAATTTAGATTTGCATGCCACGCTTGATTATCAAACGTGGCAGCAAGGGGTTGAGGTTGGTTTAGGCTTTCGCTTTTAGCTCCAATCCAATAACTCTTTGGACATAAGCACACCATTCCAATCCGCGTAGATGTAGTCACCAGGTTGGATCATTTCATTGTGAATGGTCAAAGTAACATTGATATCACCGGCACCACGCTTTTCAGTTTTAAACGGACTTGTTCCTAATGCTTTTATGCCTAAATCCATCTGTGACATTGCGGCAACATCTCTCACAACACCGTATACGATGATTCCTTCCCAATGATTATCAATCGCTAGAATAGCTAACTGATCACCGAGCAGTGCTTTTTGGCAGGAGCCATGCCCGTCGATAACCAGCACTTTTCCTTTGCCTTCTTGGCTAAGCACTTCTCGCACTTTCGAGTTGTCGTGATAACAACGAACGGTAACGATTTCTCCCCAAAAAGCACTTCGCTGACCAAAACTTTGTAACGGCAGATCAACGAGTGTCACTTCATCTTCAAACTTATCGCAAATATCTGGTGTTATATCGTTCATTTTTCCTCCGTGATAACTCAAGTTCCTTATCTCAAACGCTGCTTCCAGCTTCCAAGCTCTAATTCAGTGCGGTCCGATAAACAAGACAGCAACCATAGCGCTTCTCTTTGAACATAATAAATTGCATTTTGCTGGTATCGTCTTGCTAAACAAATGGCCTCAGAACGGCTCATTTCCACAGCAAAACTGGCTTCAGACCAAGAGAACTGTTCATCTCCAACCACTACCTCGATATATTGATTATGGTTGATATCTTGAAGTAACAGCCGATTATTTAAACAATTTTCTTTTTCTGACCGCCATTTACTGTTTGGGTTCCAAGCGGTGATAATCGCAAATTCGGCAAACTTAACCGACCTCTCAAACCGGAAGTAAGGGTCACAGTATGCCTGCCATAATTGTGCGTCTATCATCCTATAATCCGTTGTTTTATATTTACCCAATACTATTATTATTTGTTACATATGAACTCTTGATATAAATCAACAAAGTGCATGGAATTAACATTTCAGCGTTGTTAGCATGCTGTTAACATTATAGAATCCGCTTCAAAGCCTAGTAGAGTAAGTTAGGGAAAGGAGTTCAACCTAAATAGAAGGCGCATACCACGGAAGGCGGGCGATCAAAGACAGTGTATTTTTATAGGCTTTGGTTTATTATCAACATCACATTACCTGTATGTTATGTTTTTGCCTAGAATTTATTCTATTAGCACAATTTTTTCACAAGTTTAGGTACCGCCAATGCAAACCCCGCACATTCTTATCGTAGAAGATGAGCAAGTAACTCGTAACACTCTTAAGAGTATTTTTGAAGCAGAGGGATACGCTGTTTTTGAGGCCAGTGACGGTGAAGAGATGCACCACGTGCTGTCTGAAAACCAAGTTAATTTGGTGATTATGGACATCAACCTACCGGGTAAAAATGGTCTACTGCTTGCTCGCGAACTACGTGAACAAGCGAATGTTGCTTTAATGTTCTTAACTGGTCGCGACAACGAAGTCGATAAAATTCTGGGCCTAGAAATCGGCGCAGATGACTACATTACTAAGCCATTTAACCCACGTGAATTGACGATTCGTGCACGTAACCTGCTAAGTCGTTCAATGAACGCGAACGCAACTCAAGAAGAGAAGCGCTCGGTAGAAAAATACGAATTCAACGGTTGGGTATTAGATATCAACAGCCGTTCATTGGTTAGCCCTGCTGGCGACAGCTACAAGCTACCACGCTCTGAGTTTCGTGCATTGCTGCACTTCTGTGAAAACCCAGGCAAAATTCAAACTCGCGCCGATCTTCTAAAGAAAATGACTGGCCGTGAACTTAAACCACATGACCGTACGGTAGACGTAACAATTCGTCGCATCCGTAAACACTTTGAATCGGTTTCTGGCACTCCAGAAATCATTGCAACGATTCATGGTGAAGGTTACCGTTTCTGTGGTGATCTAGAAGAGTAATTTACTCTATCTAAAAAAATGGAGCCAAATGGCTCCATTTTTTATATCTAACATTTGTGTTAAACAAAAATGCTCGTCATCTGACGAGCATTTCAATTTGAGCTTAAATAAAGTTAGCCTCGGCCACCTTTAATTGCGTCAATGATTTCTGTCGTAGAACAGCCATCTTCAAAGTTAAGAACTTTTACTTCGCCGCCATTAGCGATGACTTCTTGACCACCAGCAATCTCTTCAGGTTTATAATCACCGCCTTTCACAAGCATGTCAGGCAGGACTTCAGAAATGAGGCGTTGTGGCGTATCTTCTCCAAATGGCACAACCCAATCCACGGCACCCAATCCTGCTAATACCGCCATACGACGATCCGTAGGATTAACCGGACGACCAGGACCTTTCAGGCGCTTCACAGATTCATCAGTGTTAACTGCAACGATCAGTCGATCACCTAGCTCTGCAGCATGGTTTAGGTACGAAACATGACCAGCATGCAAAATGTCAAAGCAGCCATTGGTCATGACTACTTTCTCACCACGTGCTTGTGCTTTTCTAACCGCTTCAATTAGTGCAGTTTCAGTGATAACACCAAAATCGGTATCTTGGCTACCATGAACCGCTTCAGCCAATTCGATAGTCGATACCGTTGACGTACCGAGTTTACCAACAACCACGCCCGCAGCCGCATTAGCCAGAGCACAAGCTTCGTCTAACGGTTTACCGGCAGCTACAGAAGCGGCTAACACAGAGATCACGGTGTCACCGGCGCCCGTCACATCGTAAACTTCTTTTGCTAATGTCGGTAAATGGAAAGGCTCTTCACCGCGGCGAAGCAAAGTCATACCATGTTCACTGCGGGTCACAAGTAGCGCTTCGAAATCAAACTCTTCAATCAGCGCTAAACCCTTTTCTACCAATTCTTGCTCATTTTTGACTTTACCAACGACGAGTTCGAACTCTGCCATATTTGGTGTCAACAATGTTGCACCGCGATAACGCTCAAAATCAGCCCCTTTCGGATCGATAAACACAGGTACGTTGGCTGCACGTGCTTTCTGGATATACTGCTGAACGTGCTCAAGAGCGCCCTTAGCATAATCAGACAGAACAACAGACCTCACAGTTGGCAGTGCTTGCGTCATGCGGTTAAGAATGAGTTCAGCATCAGTATTTTCAAATTTGTCTTCAAAGTCCAAACGGATCAATTGCTGCCCACGGCTCAATACTCGCAATTTGGTAATAGTTGGGTAATTGGGTAGCGATACAAAGTCACATTTAATTTTCAAAGCAGAAAGTGTTTCATTAAGCACTTTCGCAGGTTCATCAATCCCTGTTAAACCAACAATGTGAGCATGTCCACCTAATGAAGCGATATTCATGGCCACGTTTGCAGCTCCACCTGGACGCTCTTCATTGTTCTCTACTTTCACTACAGGGACTGGAGCTTCTGGTGATATACGGCCAGTCGGGCCATACCAGTAACGATCCAGCATTACGTCACCAATAATTAATACGCCTGAATCACTGTAGTCAGGTAGGATTGGTTTCATTGTATGTCTCCAATTTCTATTTCTGGCGAGAGTTTAACACAGCCCTTTTCGTCTCTGTACTCTTGTCTGTGACTAATCCAGCCATTGCTTCCAAACCTTGATGACGAGATCTCGTTCGGTCTGAAGCTTATCTTCCGCCACATCAGCTTCTAAATTGAGTAGATTACGGTGATGTATTTGATCTCGCATGGTTGTATAGGCATGCGTGATCGCCATTGCTTGGTCTTCCTCCATCACATCTTGAGCGATTAAGGACTCAAATATGCGTACGTTGTCTGACCAACGTGTTAGCTTGGGCTTTGTGTGACTGTAATTCAGAACCAAATACTGGGCGAGGAATTCAATGTCGGTGATCCCACCAGGATCTTGTTTCAACATAAAACGCCCTGCTTTTTTTCCACCAAGATGATCGCGCATTTTCTCGCGCATATCGACCACACTCTTTTTCAACTCTTGATGATCACGCTCAAGCGTTAAAATGTTATGACGAGTTTGATGGAAAGCCTCGAACAATGGGGCATCACCGTAGATCATTCTTGCTCTAACTAAAGCTTGATGCTCCCATGTCCATGCATCTTGGCGTTGATACTCATCAAACGCGTCCGTTGGGCTAACCAATAATCCAGATGCACCAGATGGCCTTAACCGCGTGTCGACCTCATACAGAATTCCCGAAGCTGTTCGCGTAGAGAAAATATGGATGATCCGTTGAGCAAGACGTAAATAAAACTGACGGCCGTCAATTTCCTTCTTGCCATTGGTATAAACATTGACGGGGCAATCGTGCATAAACACGATGTCGAGATCGGAGTTATAGCCTAACTCCCAGCCTCCAACTTTTCCGTAGCCAATGACAGCAAACCCATTGCCTTCGCGATCCATTACGTGGGTTGGCTCTCCATATTTTTCTGTCATCTGTTGCCATGCTTGGCCAACAACAGCTTCAACAATAGCTTCCGCAAGATAAGTTAAGTGATCACTCACTTTCATCACAGGTAGAACGCCGGCAATATCAGCGGCAGCAATACGCAAAATGCAGATTTGCTTAAACTGACGCAGCGCTTCCATTTGCTGCTCCATATCATCTTCCGGAATTCGAGCAAGATAATCACGTAACTCGACTCGATACGAATCTAATGGTACAGGGTTATACAGCTGCTGCGGATCAATCAGCTCATCAAGAAGAATAGGATAGCGCCCTAGCTGCTCTGAAATCATCGGGCTTGCAGTACATAGACGTACTAACTGCGTCAGTGCAGCATTGTGCTCATCAAGCAGCTCCAAGTAAGTGGTCCGTGTGACGATACGATGCAATAGATGCAGAACACGTGATAACCCAAACTGCGCATCCTTATGAGCAAAAATGGCCGAGAACACTTTTGGCATCAAACGATTTAATACCTCTCGCCCGCGCGGACCTAAGGTTTTCTTCGCTAAGTCTTGTTTGAACTGAATGATGGTGTCGGCTTTTTGTGTCACAGCTTCTACGCTAAGATCATGCTGTAAAATATGTTCAATCACATCGCGCTTATGTGCCATATCCCATAATTCGTGGAAGTGCTTGGCAACCTCGGTGACTTCCTCTTCATCATCGCCAATCAAATGAGTGAATACCCGATGAACATTGCCCATGTGCGCCTGCACATGCTCAATCAGTTGTGCCCATTCGCTATAACCCATGGCCGTGGCCAGCTGTAATTGCTCCAATTCACTCTCGGGTAAGGTTTGGGTTTGTTTGTCAGCCATCGCTTGCAATAAGTTTTCTAGTCGACGTAAAAACACATAGGCAGCATGCAACTGATCAACTTCTTGGGGGGTTAACTGTTCTAGCTCTTTTATGGCCGATAGTGTTACTAATAAACCACGTTGCCTCAGGCTAGGTTCTCGTCCTCCTCGGATCAATTGGAATACTTGCGCAATAAACTCAACTTCCCGAATGCCACCAGCCCCAAGTTTGATGTTATTACTCAAACCACGACGACGTACTTCACTGCTGATCATTGACTTCATACGGCGCAATGATTCGATGGCGCTGAAATCGATATAACGACGAAATACAAAAGGACGCAGCATCTGACGTAACTCTTGATACTGGCTATACATCTCACGCCCCATAACGCGCGCTTTAATCATGGCGTAACGTTCCCAGTCTCGCCCTTGTTCCTGATAGTAATCCTCTAGAGCGGCATAACTCATGACCAACGGGCCACTTTCTCCAAATGGGCGCAAACGCATGTCAACTCGATAACAGAAACCATCAAAGGTTTGCAGATCCAACGCTTTAATAATACGTTGACCAAGACGAGTAAAAAACTGGGCATTGGCAATGCTACGACGAGCCCCTTGGGTTTCTCCGTTTTCTGGATACGTGAAGATCAGATCAATATCCGAAGAAAAATTGAGCTCTCCACCGCCAAGCTTACCCATACCAATGATCAACATCGGCTGCGCCTCACCTTCCTCGTTACAAGGTGTTCCCCATAACTCACAACATTCTTGATACTGCCATTGGTAGGTTTCGAAGATCATTGCTTCAGCCAGCTCAGACAAATGCTCCAAGCTCTCTTCTAAAGACCAGCTTGCCGTGAAATCTCGCCAAGCAATGTACGTCATTTCTCGATTGCGGAACTGGCGTAAAATGCGGTGTCCTTGCATTTCATCATGACACTCAGCCAGCAGTGCCGATAGTCGACTTCGATACTGCTCACAACGCCTGTTTTCATCCAACATATCTGGCAAATGTTGTTGTAGATGTTCATCTTTAAGCAAGTTTTCAGAGACAAACTTACTTATGCCAACAACGTAATTGAGCTCTGCCAAACGAACGGGTGACCAGCGTTCGACATGCGGTGATTGTGAGAAAGAATCGAGTACAGATTGAGAAATACTAACGAGGCTGGCAGGCAGTTGCATGTATCTTCCTTGTATCAATAAGCCTTTGAAAGGGAATCCCTTAGTTATACCAGAGTTAAGCCAATAAAAAACGCCCACAGTTGAGCTGTGGGCGTTTATTCATACTTAATGGCAGACTAGATTTTGAAAGAGGTGATCTTTTTATCCAACTCTTCGGCGTTCTGCTGCATGATTTCAGAGGTTTCCAATAACTCACTGACTACCGTTACCGAAGCCTCAACTAACTCACGGACATTTGTCAGGTTTTGATTCATCTCACCAGCAACACTACTTTGCTGCCCTGCTGCAGTGGCAATCTGGAAGTTCATGTCATTGATTTGATTCACTTGCCCAACAATGCCATCAAGCTCGTTACCGGCATTGGTCACCAATTCAACGCCTTCCGCCGCTTCCACGACACTTTTTTCCATCAGCTCAACAGCCGTATTCGCGTTCGACTGTAACTGAGTGATCATCTCTTGAATTTCAACGGTTGCTTCTTGAGTGCGCTGAGCTAAGTTACGAACTTCATCCGCTACCACGGCAAAACCGCGGCCCGCTTCACCTGCACGTGCAGCTTCGATTGCAGCGTTCAGCGCAAGTAGATTGGTTTGTTCAGAGATCCCTTGAATAGTACCAATAACGCTGCCTATGGATTCAACGCTATCCTCCACTTGATTCACCGCTTGAGCTGAAGCAGAAATGTCTTGTGATAGCTCAGTAATTTTCGCAACGGTGCCATTGACAAAACTTTGCCCTGTTTGCGCTTGATTCGAGGCACTTTCGGTAAGTGACGAGGCACTTTGCGCGTGATCGGCAACGGTTTGCACGGTTGAGCTCATCTCACTCATCGCTGTAGCTAACTGATCAATTTCATGAAACTCTTCTTGAGCTGATTCCTTTGTTTCCGACATGCTCAATGTCATCACTTCGGTTAAGGTCGCCAGCTCTTGAGAAGAATCCACTTGAAGTTTGATCATCTCTTGTAGCTGAAGGCGTGTTTTCTCAAGCTCGCGCGCGACATCACCATATTCATCTTTGCAGTCCATTCCGATCGGATTAGAAAGATCACGACTGGCCATTTGTTTGATCGAATCATTCAGATATTGGGTTTGGCGCAACATGATGCGCGCAGCAAAAAGAAGGAGCACAACGAAAGCAATGATCAACAGTGCCGTTTGCCAAACAACATTGACCAAGTAAGCCTCATAATGTTGCTGCGCTACCACCTCATCCTGTGTTGCTACCAGCAATGCATTATAAAAAGTACTCGCATCCCAAAGCTGTTTGGCAATGATCAGCACGGTACTGAACACCATCAATATCACCATTTTTGGAACCAGCCGAATATCCGTAATCAACCGCTCCCATGGCTTAAATGCCATCGTTGTCATTGTCAGTTCTCCATTAAGTCTTATATAGTGGACTGTAGCTACCTACTAACCCTCAATTTCTTGGGTTATGATTTATTTCGAGCCTCGTATGAATAAAAATACTACCAAAGTTGAGACCAAGCCGATGAGCTTGCTGTCACTAATCTTGTCTTTTGTGGCACTATTTGTGGTATCTACGTTACTTTTCGCACCATTACAGCCGCAAACGCGACAAGTTCTTATCGGCTTAGACTTTATTATCTGTAGTATTTTTCTCCTACAATTGAGCGTAGATTTGATCCGCTCAACAGATCGCGTGCAATTCCTTAGACGCCATTGGATTGATTTTCTCGCCAGCCTGCCAATGATCGAGCCGCTTCGCTTTGCTCGCCTATTTCATATCCTGCGGGTGATCTTAGTACTCCGCTCCGGTCACTATGTGATTCACCAGCTACTTGATAACCGCCGAGAAACCACACTCGCTTCGATTTTATTGCTTTTAGTTGTACTTCTGACTGTGGGCTCTAGCATGATGTTGATGATCGAGGGCAAAGCGGCAAACGCCAATATTCAAAGTGGTGGTGATGCGTTGTGGTGGGCATTAGTCACGATTTCAACCGTCGGTTATGGTGACCATTATCCGGTGACGAATGGGGGGAAAATCTTAGCTTCCGCTTTGATCATTTGTGGCGTCGGGATCTTCGGTATGATTTCGGGTCTTATCACGTCTTTTATTACCTCTCCAACGCGTCGTCAGGCTCGTCGCTCAGAAAATAAAGAACGTCTGCTGCATGAACTGGTTCAACAGCAACAAGAGATATTACAGAGATTAGAGCGTATTGAGCATAACCAAGAGAGCAATAAAAAAAGCGGGAGCTAAACTCCCGCTTTTATTTCTATTCTTGCCAATATGGCTGAGCTTCGATGCTAATTATGCGCGTTTGCTCCATGGCATGTAAGATTGAAACTTCTTGGCGCGAAATCCAGCGTTCTAATTGCTCACGCTCTTCTCCATTGAGTTTTTCAACCAACCGTTGCAACGGTCTCAACATCAGCAAATCATCAATCCCTTGCATCAAGTCAGCCCAAGGCAGGCGAAAACTCTGCCTTTCTTCTGCATCATACAGGCTAGCAAACCCTACTCCTGTGTACAGATTACGCATCAAACGGTATTGCTGATCGATGTATTCCTGACTGGATAAGATTTTCTCTGGTGGGAAAGCCTCGATCAGTTCTGCCCATGTTCGATCCAGCTGTCTTACTGAAAAATGCTCAATATTTAATGCCATTTTCTGACGTGCCTTGTCGTCTAAAAATGGCTGCCAACCTCTGGTTAAAATCCAGCGACTGAGATCGAGTAGAAGCCCGGTATAACGTGCAGAGTTTAATAAGATAAGTATCTCTTCACGTGTAGGCAACTGCTGTTGAATTTCTGTCAGCTCAGCAACGAGGAACTTACGCGCATCCAGCTTACGCAGTGCATGGCCTTTATCTTCGAGCAAGTCTTCAAGGTAGTCGTACTCTTTTAGCCATTCCAGCTCCTGCTCCAACCATTTCAACTCTTGGCGTAAGATCGCACTCGCACGACGAGGGACGATGCCGCCATAAATAGTTAGCGTTTGGCGAATAAAACTGATGGCATTTTTGATTTCATGCAGCGCTTCAATTGAATCACGCTCTGAGTAAATTTGTTCATGGTAGTGCCAATGAGACAACGCATGCTCAAGTGAGTTAATCAAACAATACTCAACCGTGTCATGCTTGCCCGTATCCACTAAGGGTAACTCTCTGACTTCATCACCCTCGTAACCCAGAGCAAGGCGATAACCTTTCGCCGCTTTACTTTGGTTACCAAGCCTCATTCCTCCGTCTTCACAAAGGAGGCGAGCCAAGGTAAATAACGCATCCGTTTGGCCCGATTTCAGCTCAAGTTCAACTTCACATATAGGGTCACGAAGCTCACCGGCTTCTACTGCACCTTGGTCGAAAGCCACTTCAACCTGACTACCATCGGGCATACCAATGAGCCATTGTTCTCTGGTAAAGTTCGTAGAAAAAAGCGGAACCAACTGAGACTGAAGTGAATTGATATCTCGACCAGATGGCCAGATGTCACCTGGGTGTAATGACAAATCCGGCTCATTGCTGGAATGTTCCGCATTATATTCAGGGCGTTGATGCAATCCCGCAACCACACGTCCAGCAGTTTTTACTGTTTGGACATAAACGTCATCATAACGGCGAATACGTAAGCCAGTATCGTGTTGACGTAACCAATTATCCGGCGTATCGAAGTATGTGTTACCTAACTCGCGACAACTGTGCTGAAGCACTTTCGTTTCCGCGATTTTTTTCAGCAAAGTCTCTGAAAAATCAGGAGAAACAAAAAACTTCAGTTCTATCTCGGTTTCCATAGTTTTACCTTTCAAAGCAGATAGAAACAGGATATTGCCTAATTTCTCACTCGGCAAGAGAGAAATATCGCGCCAATGATGATCTAAAACAGTTTTAATGAGCGATTTAATGCGTTACCATGCGCGCCTTTATAGCCATCGTTCAACATTTCACCACGAATAGTGTATGTTATTTTTAGGTTATATTAATTAGGTTGAATGACCATGCCAGTAAATACAATCATGGGGTTATTTGCAAAGTCCCCTATTAAGCCTTTGCAGCGTCACGTTGTATGTGTGAATGAATGTTGCTCACACCTCATCAACTTCTTTGAAGTCAGTTCAAAGGGTGATTGGGAAAAAGCATCTGAAATTCGTGCTCAAATTTCTCACCTAGAGAAAGAAGCAGACGTACTCAAACGTGAAATCCGCCTTAAGCTTCCTCGCGGTTTGTTTATGCCAGTTGATCGCAGCGACATGCTGGAACTTCTGACACAACAAGACAAACTAGCCAACCTAGCAAAAGACATTGCTGGCCGCGTCTACGGCCGTCAATTAGTCATCCCTGAGCCACTTCAAGAAAACTTTATTGCGTATGTGAAGCGTTGTCTTGACGCAGCCAATCAAGCGCAAAAAGTCATCAATGAGCTCGACGAGTTATTGGAAACTGGATTTAAAGGTCGTGAGGTAACACTCGTGGCTGAAATGATCCATCAACTGGATGTAATCGAAGATGACACCGATGCGATGCAGATCGAACTTCGCCAACAATTAATGGCGATCGAAAACGATATGAATCCTATCGATGTAATGTTCCTTTATAAAATTTTAGAATGGGTAGGTGGCATTGCTGATCAAGCGCAACGTGTAGGCGCGCGTCTTGAGCTAATGTTGTCTCGCTCATAAATAATAAGTTAACCAAATAACGAAGAGCATTTTTTAGCACTCCCCCGAATAGGCGATAAATACTGACGCGCCGAAGGGGTTTTGTCGTGCCTAATTTGCTCCGCTTGTTATCAACAACTAGGTATTACGATGGATATCCTTGCGAACTACGGCACTGTCCTGATCATTGTTGCAGCATTTTTTGGCTTCCTAATGGCTATCGGTATTGGCGCGAATGACGTTGCCAATGCGATGGGCACATCAGTAGGTTCTAAAGCGCTAACCGTAAAACAAGCCATCATCATTGCGATGATTTTTGAATTTGCGGGTGCATACTTGGCAGGTGGTGAAGTAACCGACACTATCCGTAAAGGTGTAATCGAAACATCTCTGTTTGCTAGCCAACCAGACATTCTTGTCTACGGTATGATGTCAGCATTGCTGGCGGCTGGTACTTGGCTACTGCTTGCTTCATACATGGGCTGGCCAGTATCTACAACTCACTCAATCATCGGTGCAATCATCGGTTTTGCGTGTGTGTCTGTAGGTACAGAAGCGGTCGATTGGGGCTCAGTACAAGGTATTGTAGGGAGTTGGATTGTTACACCGGTTATCTCTGGTTTCTTTGCATACGTTATCTTTGTTAGTGCACAGCGCCTGATCTTTGATACAGAAAAACCACTTATCAACGCAAAACGCTTTGTGCCTGTGTACATGTTCATCACTACCATGGTGATTGCACTGGTTACAATTAAGAAAGGCTTGAAACACGTTGGGCTTCACTTGAGTGGCTCCGAAGCGTGGATGTGGGCGGCGATTGTATCGGGTATTGTGATGGTTGGTGGTTACTTATACATCCAGAAGAAATTCGCTAGCCGTGAAGAAGACCATGGTTTTGCTGGCGTAGAAAGCATCTTCAGCGTATTGATGGTTATCACTGCATGTGCAATGGCATTTGCGCACGGTTCAAACGATGTAGCAAACGCGATTGGTCCTCTTTCGGCAGTTGTATCGACTGTAGAACATATGGGTGAGATCACAGCGAAAAGCACCATTGCATGGTGGATTCTACCACTCGGTGGTTTTGGTATCGTGGTTGGTCTTGCAACCCTAGGTCATAAAGTTATGGCGACGGTAGGTACAGGTATCACTGAACTGACTCCTAGTCGTGGTTTTGCAGCGCAGCTAGCAACAGCATCAACAGTGGTATTGGCTTCAGGCACTGGCCTGCCAATCTCAACCACACAAACTCTCGTTGGTGCGGTTCTTGGTGTAGGTTTTGCGCGTGGTATTGCCGCACTTAACCTAGGTGTTGTACGTAACATCGTTGCTTCTTGGATTGTCACACTGCCAGCGGGTGCGCTGCTAGCCGTCGTATTCTTTTACGCAATTCAAGCTTCTTTCGCTTAAGTTATTCAGTCAATAATCTGTAAGCGAACTGTCATTATTGACTCAAATGCACAGAAAGGGAGGCTTTGCCTCCCTTCTTTGTTGCACAGACGTCTGAAACTTCTTACTATTTGCTTCACGCATTAGCATTCAAATTACTCAAAGATTGTTAAAGGATTTATCGTGAAAAAACTGTTATGCATGGTTTTAGTTTCAATGTTGGCTGCCCCTGCCGCATTGGCGCAAAATCGCTATATTGCAGATCAACTCTTTACCTACATGCACACTGGCCCAAGTAACCAATATCGTATTGTTGGCAGCATCAATGCTGGTGAAAAGGTTCAGCTTGTCTCTTCAAATAAAGAAACAGGTTACAGCCAAGTTATTGATGGAAAAGGTCGTAAAGGTTGGGTTGAAAGCCGCTTTATTACACGCCAAGAAAGTATGGCACTTCGCCTGCCGCGCCTAGAAAAAGAATTGGCAGAAGTGAAAGGAAAACTGGCGAATGCACAATCCAATGCTGATAACGAAAAAGCAGGATTGGTTGACTCTCTAGATATTCGTAATAAGCAAATCTCTGAGCTTGAACAGAATTACAGTGATATCAGCAAACAGTTAACGGCATCACAAGAAGAAGTTCGTAACTTACGCGCGAAGCTTGATACGCAAAAAGATGATCTACTACTGAAATACTTTATGTATGGCGGCGGCGTTGCTGGTGGCGGCTTGCTATTTGGCTTACTTTTGCCACATATCATTCCACGTAGAAAACGCTCTCCATCAGGCTGGGCTTAAAAAGAAAAAGGTCACGTTCATCGTGACCTTTTTCTTTTTTATCCTTTCCAATCATATAGGGCTGGCACACGAAGTCGCTGCTCTCCAAGCTGAATAACACATGATTGCTGCTCGATCGCCACTAACTGAATGTCTCCGATCCAATCACCCTGACTGTACTCAGTACCATTAATTTTAACCCAACGTTTTTTCTCATTGCTTGAGTAAACATGGGTCTGAAAATTTAACGCTGGCAGCTTTCCATGCCATTTATCCGCCTGCTGAGCTAATTCAATAATGGAATCTTGACGTCGTGTCGCCGACGAGGAGCGTGACGTGTTAGTGTCTCCCAGCGCATTTTCAACTCGCAATGCAAGCTCTGGAGGCAGTGCACTTAAATCTAACCCAGCTAAAGCATTGTCTCCCTTCACTTCGATTGGCGCAGCTGCTTCTTCGACATGAGCAGGTGTAACTTGAGTCAATACCTCTTCCGCTCGTTGCGGGCTTAGCTCAACACGTGGCATCGGTTGATAATGATTCAATGCTAAACGACCAAACTCTGGGTAATCTTGAACGCTATATGACGCTTCCACTTCAACCGTAACTGGCTTTGGTTGGCTATGCTCTTGCCATTGCGCCAATTTACTTTGATAGATTTGATAAACACTAACTCCAGTCGCTATAGCCACTGGTACTAGCAGACAAGCAAGATAAATTACTGGCGACGTTTTTGTCGCCGCAGTTTCACTTTGCGCCAAGGGAGTACGTGATACAAAAGAGGTTCGGCTATGCTGCTGTTCTGAAGACTCTAACGCTTGTAATACTCGACTCATGAGCGTGACTCCTCTTCAAGGCTTAATGATGGTGCATTTTGTTGTGTCATCAGCTCAAGCTTCTCCAAAGTGCGTTTTCCAGCGATACCATCGGTTTCTAAGCCTTGCCATTTCTGAAATAACTCAACTTTACGCTTCAACCCAATACCAAATTCATCCGTCTCCGTTTCCGACTCACCTAGCAATTGCGATAAACGCTGATCGAGTAACCGAACTGACTCACCTTTCATGCCACTTTTTAACATCTGATCCCAGCTTCTTTGCCAAATGAAATGGTATTCACCATTCCATATCTTTCTGAGCCAGCGACTCTCCAACTCAACCCGTTGTCCATCTGCAAGAAGCTGCATTTTATCACCATCAAACTTGTATAAAACGGCATAACTTCGGTTGTTATCAACACTCAATGTTAATACAACGGGCAAGCCTAAATTCTGAATATCTTGGATGGCACCATGACGAGCCTCACAGCGAAATAAGCTACTTTCACTCTCACTACAGGTACTGTCAAATGGAGAGGCTTGATATCCCCACACCTTATAAAGTTCACGAATTTCCGCATCTAACACACCTGAACGCGCTAAAAGGACATTAACAACATCAGGAAACACTTCTTTGCGATGCTCTACCGATTCCACTTGTGGGTACTTACTGGCTAACTGGGCATCAATGTACGGCTCTGCAATCGCAGGTGCCATAACATAGGCTCCCCAAGCAAGTCCCAAACCAATTAATAACGATACAGGTAATGCTAGATTGACTGTTGGAAAACGAACGTTTTGTCTAGTAGCAGGTTGGTATACCGCCCCTTGAAATGACATCACCTCTGAACAAGCATATTGAACCGTTGCGTAGGAAGGTTTCTTCTCCCCATTTTGGTATGCGCCACGTAATGCCGCATCGCATGCTAAATTGATTAAACGTGGAATACCGTGTGTATGCGCAGCAATACATTTTAAACTTTTAGCATCAAACAGATGAACATCGCCACCCGCCGTATCAAGACGAAATTGAATATACTTCGCCGATTCTTCTAGTGTTAGCGGTAACAAGTGATATCGGCCTGTAATACGCTGTGCGAGCTGACGTAGCTGCGGCATCTGCAATTTTTGTTGCAGCTCAGGCTGACCAATCAACAACACCTTTAATAGTTTGCGGCTGTCAGTTTCTAAATTGGTCAGTAAACGAAGTTGCTCTAGAACGTCAGCCGCAAGGTGCTGAGCTTCATCAATGACTAAGAGTGTCTGCATTCCGTTGGCATGGTTAGCCAACAGAAATTGATAGATGGCTTGGCTCAGCTGTTTTAAGGTCGCTGATTCAACGTATTCGATCTCAAATTCATCACAGATCGCTTGCAGCAATTCTAGCGAGGAAAACGTTGGATTAAGAATGAAGCCCGCTTGTGTCTGAGCATCCAGTGACTTCAACATCGCCCGGGCAACCGTCGTTTTGCCAGTGCCTACTTCACCAGACAGCATGGCAAAACCACCACCTTCACCTAAGCCGCTATTTAAATGGTTAATAGCTTCTTGGTGTCTTTGGCTTAAATACAAATAGCGAGAGCTAGGAACAATCGAAAAAGGTTGTTCCACAAAGCCAAAAAATTCCTTATACATACTCTCGTCTCTATAATTTTATTATCAGGAAAAGTACCATTGGCTTAAGACAACGCCAATGGCGAATAATTCGTTTCGAGGTAGAAAGGTGCAAGTATACCTAGTTGGTGGCGCAGTGCGCGACCTGTTACTTAATATTGCTGTCTATGACAAAGATTGGGTGGTGGTTGGCAGCTCACCAAAGCAGATGTTGGAAGCTGGCTTTACACCTGTGGGTAAAGATTTTCCAGTATTCCTCCACCCAACAACCAAAGAAGAGCACGCGCTAGCTCGAACAGAACGCAAGACCGGCTCGGGCTATACGGGGTTTGAGTGCCACTTTGCTGCCGATGTCACCCTAGAAGAAGACTTGCTGCGACGGGATTTAACCATCAATGCCATAGCTCAAGATAAAAATGGTGACTTAATTGACCCATATGGTGGTAAAGCCGATCTCCAGAATCGTATCTTACGCCATGTTTCTGATGCTTTCACTGAAGACCCACTCCGAGTACTACGCGTAGCTCGCTTCGCAGCAAAGCTCTCTCATTTGGGCTTTACTATCGCTCCAGAAACAATAGCGCTAATGAAGCAAATCGCACAAAGTGGTGAACTCCAATTTCTTACCCCTGAGCGTGTGTGGCAAGAGTGGTATAAATCGCTTTCGACTCAGGATCCGCAAGTGTTTTTGTCTGTACTGAGAGAATGCGGGGCGCTAAAAATTGTATTGCCTGAGCTCGATCGTTTATTTAGTGTGCCTCAACCAGAGCAATGGCACCCTGAGATTGATACTGGAGTCCACACATTAATGGTGGCAAAGCAAGCGGCACAACTCTCAACCTCGCTTCCTGTCCGATTTGCTTCGCAAGTACACGATTTAGGCAAAGGGGTCACACCGGAAAATGAATGGCCAAGCCATAAGCGCCATTGCTACACGGGCATCAAACTTATTCAAGAATTATGTCAGCGAGTCAAAGTTCCTAACGAGTTTCGCGATCTCGCTTTAATGGTTTGTGAACAGCACTCAAACATACATCGTGCAGCGGAACTAAAGCCAGCCACAAAGTTGAAAGTTCTCAACTCATTCGATGTCTGGCGCAAACCAGACCGGCTCGAAAATATCTTACTCTGCTGTCAGGCTGATCACGCCGGAAGACTTGGTTGTGAATCCAATCCATATCCGCAAAAAGAAATTTTTAAACAATCTTACCAAGCGGCATTGAGCGTTGAAGTCAAAGATATCATCAAAGATGGATTTAAAGGTGCAGCAATTCGTGAAGAGATGGAAAAACGTAGGATTCAAGCGATAAAGAACCTAACTCAATAACGTCCCTCCTCTTAAGCCGTTGCTCTTGTTTCTTTAGGCATAAAAAAACGCCCCACCAAAGTGGGGCGTTTTCAGAAAGCTATATAGCTAAACTCATTCAGTTAAGAATTAAGCTTGACCTTTAACTTCTTTAAGACCGTTGAAAGGAGCGCGCTCACCTAGAGCTTCCTCGATACGGATAAGTTGGTTGTACTTAGCAACACGGTCAGAACGGCTCATAGAACCAGTCTTGATTTGACCTGCAGCTGTACCTACCGCTAGATCAGCGATAGTTGCATCTTCAGTTTCGCCAGAACGGTGAGAGATTACAGCTGTGTAACCTGCGTCTTTAGCCATCTTGATTGCAGCTAGAGTCTCAGTTAGAGAACCGATTTGGTTGAACTTGATAAGGATAGAGTTAGCTACGCCTTTCTCGATACCTTCAGCAAGGATCTTAGTGTTAGTAACGAATAGATCGTCACCTACTAGTTGAAGCTTGTCACCTAGTAGTTCAGTTTGGTGCTTGAAGCCATCCCAATCAGACTCGTCTAGACCGTCTTCGATAGAAACGATTGGGAATTGGTTAGCTAGCTCAGCTAGGTAGTGGTTGAACTCTTCAGAAGAGAAAGTTTTACCTTCGCCTTTCATGTTGTAGATGCCAGCTTCTTTGTCGAAGAACTCAGATGCTGCACAGTCCATAGCTAGAGTAACGTCTTTACCTAGTTCGTAACCAGCAGCTGCAACAGCTTCTGCGATAACTTCTAGAGCTTCAGCGTTAGATTTAAGGTTAGGAGCGAAACCACCTTCGTCACCAACTGCAGTGCTGTAGCCTTTAGACTTAAGAACTTTAGCTAGGTTGTGGAATACTTCTGCACCGATACGTAGACCTTCTTTAAGAGTCTTAGCACCAACTGGTTGGATCATGAACTCTTGGATGTCAACGTTGTTGTCTGCGTGCTCACCACCGTTGATGATGTTCATCATTGGTAGAGGCATAGAGAACTGACCAGCTGTACCGTTTAGCTCAGCAATGTGCTCGTATAGAGGCATGCCTTTAGCTGCTGCTGCAGCTTTAGCGTTTGCTAGAGAAACAGCTAGGATAGCGTTCGCACCAAAGTTAGATTTGTTTTCAGTACCGTCTAGGTCAATCATTACTGCGTCGATTGCAGCTTGGTCTTTAGCGTCTTTACCAACTAGAGCTTCAGCGATTGCGCCGTTTACAGCTTCAACAGCTTTAAGAACACCTTTACCTAGGAAACGTGCTTTGTCACCGTCACGTAGCTCAAGAGCTTCGCGAGAACCAGTAGATGCGCCAGATGGAGCTGCCGCCATACCTACGAAACCGCCTTCTAGGTGTACTTCAGCTTCTACAGTTGGGTTACCACGTGAGTCGATGATTTCACGACCTAGAACTTTAACGATCTTAGACATTAATGTTTCCTCTCGTTCAAATATAAATGTCAATTTTAAAGGGCAGCAGCACAACCTTCGCCGCTGCCCGTATCCTTTTACTTCTCGAATTCGCCGCGAGCATTTTGACCCGCTGCTTTAACGAAACCTGCGAATAGTGGGTGACCATCGCGAGGCGTCGAGGTGAATTCTGGGTGGAACTGAGCCGCTACAAACCATGGGTGAGCTGGGTTCTCAATCATTTCCACTAGTTTCTTATCTGCAGATAAACCTGATACTTTCAGACCTGCTTTTTCAATTTTCGGACGAAGTACATTGTTTACTTCGTAACGGTGACGGTGACGTTCATGAACTGTCGCGCTACCGTATAGTTCACGAGCTTTAGTACCTTTCTCTAGGTGACATAGCTGTGAACCAAGACGCATCGTACCACCTAGGTCAGACGTTTCAGTACGTTCTTCAACTTTACCTTCGCCGTCTACCCATTCCGTGATCAAACCTACCACAGGGTACTTAGTCTCTTTGTTAAATTCTGTTGAATGTGCACCTTCCATACCCGCTACGTTACGCGCGTATTCGATCAGTGCTACTTGCATGCCTAGACAGATACCTAGATAAGGTACTTTGTTTTCACGAGCGTATTGTGCAGCGCGAATCTTACCTTCGATACCACGGTCACCGAAGCCGCCAGGTACTAGGATTGCGTCCAGACCTTCAAGTACTTCTACGCCTTTCGTCTCAACATCTTGAGAGTCTACGTATTTAATTGTGACGTTTAGACGGTTTTTCAAGCCTGCATGTTTAAGTGCTTCGTTTACTGACTTGTAAGCATCTGGTAGTTCGATGTATTTACCGACCATACCGATAGTTACTTCGCCAGTTGGGTTCGCTTCTTCGTAGATAACCTGTTCCCATTCAGACAGATCAGCTTCTGGTGCATTGATACCAAAGCGAGCACAAACTAGGTCATCTAGACCTTGAGACTTAACAAGTTGAGGGATCTTGTAGATTGAATCTACATCCTTCATTGAGATTACCGCTTTCTCAGGAACGTTACAGAATAGCGCAATTTTCTTACGCTCGTTCGCTGGGATCATACGATCAGAGCGGCAAACAAGAATATCTGGTTGGATACCGATAGATAGCAGCTCTTTAACAGAGTGCTGAGTTGGCTTAGTTTTCACTTCACCTGCTGCGGCTAGGTAAGGAACTAGCGTTAGGTGCATGAACATTGCGCGTTCACGACCTAGTTCTACTGCAAGCTGACGAATCGCTTCCATAAATGGTAGAGATTCGATATCACCTACCGTACCACCGACTTCAACGATAGCGACATCATGGCCTTCAGAACCTGCAATTACGCGATCTTTGATAGCGTTGGTGATGTGAGGGATAACCTGAATGGTTGCGCCTAGGTAATCGCCACGACGCTCTTTACGTAGAACGTCTGCATAAACACGACCTGCAGTGAAGTTGTTACGCTTAGTCATCTTGGTGCGAATGAAACGCTCGTAGTGACCAAGGTCAAGGTCAGTCTCTGCGCCATCTTCCGTAACGAACACTTCACCGTGTTGAGTTGGGCTCATTGTGCCTGGATCAACGTTGATGTAAGGGTCAAGCTTCATCATGGTCACTTTAAGACCACGAGCTTCTAGAATAGCTGCAAGAGATGCTGCTGCAATACCTTTACCTAGAGAGGATACAACCCCGCCAGTAACAAAAATGTAATTTGTCGTCATGTTTAACCTGAAATTGGTTGAATGAGGGAAATAGATTTCTTCTGGACGGGATGTGAATATACCAGAAGCACCTAACCGCCACAACGTGAAATCTATCACACTGCAATTTTTTATTTTTTGCTTCAAATCAAACTGCGTTAAAGCATTGTTCCATTCGAAAAAACGGTTTGAGTCAATACTGTCTCAAACTCATTCACACCAGTTATCCTTTACCACTTACCGCTTTTCTTGCCTCTTTACTTCATCCCACATCGCGTCCAGTTCTGATAAGTTATAATCTGTCAGCTGCTTTTGTTGCTCAGCAACGATAGACTCAACTTGCTTAAACCGACGTGAGAATTTTAGGTTTGCCTTACTCAACGCAACTTCCGGATCTTTCCCTAAGTGACGAGACAAATTAACCGTCGCAAACAATAAATCCCCGACTTCCGATTCCACTCGTTCTTCATCAAGTTCAACTTGTAGAGCTTCATCCATTACTTCTTCTATCTCTTCCTGAACCTTCGCAACAACGGGTCCGATAGAATCCCAATCAAAACCAAATTTGGCGCATTGTTTCTGAATTTTTGTAGCACGTGAAAGCGCCGGAAGAGAATTTGGTATTGAGTCTAGAATACTTTGCTGTTCTTTTCCTGCTTGAGCTTTCTCTTTTTCCTTTTCTTTTTCCCAATTCGCCGTTATTTGCTCTTCATTCTCAAACTTGGTATCTGAAAATACATGGGGATGGCGTCGAGTCAGCTTTTCATTAACTGTTTCAACAACTTCAGAAAAATCAAACAGCCCTTGTTCTTTCGCCAGCTGACTATAGAAGATCACCTGAAATAGCAAATCACCAAGCTCTTCTTTTAAGTTTGGCCAGTCCCTGTTTTGGATGGCATCCACCACTTCATAGGTTTCCTCAATAGTATGCGGAACAATGGTGTCAAACGTCTGCTTTTGGTCCCAAGGGCAGCCGCTTTCTGGATCTCGCAGCTTCGCCATGATTTGTTCTAACTGTTCAATTGGATGACTCATAATCTTATGTTCCTTTAAACCTTCTATTTAAAGAAAAAAGGTGAGCAGCATAACCACTCACCTTTAATTTATTCTCTGACCGTTTTTAACAAAGTAGTTGGTTCTTCTAACAAGACAACAAACTTACGAGGCTCCTGAGCATAGCTTGCCTATGTGATGGAGCGAGTATAGTGCAGTTAACGCAGTTAGAGAGCCAAATACGACGTAAAAATTAGCCGAGGCGCTTAACGCTCATCACATCCTTGATCTGCTCAACACGCTTTGACACACGAGAGAACACTTCGAGGTTGGTCACTTCCAAATCAAAATCCATGATCGACATTTGACTACGGTAGTCAACGCGACTCTTCATACTGGTGACTTTGATTTTTTCATTGGCAAATAGCGTCGTAATGTCTTTCACTAAGCCCCCTCGCTCCATCGCCTCGATACGTACAGTCAAAATGTACGAGCCGACGAAACCACTGCCCCAAACCGTATCAATGATCCGCTCTGGTGCATGAAGGCGTAGCTCTTCAAGCTGTTCGCAATCGCTACGGTGAACAGAAATTCCTCGTCCTTGAGTGATGTAACCACTGATTTCATCACCCGGGATCGGTTGGCAGCAACGCGCTAGGTGCGTCATGAGGTTATCGACCCCTTCTACCACGACCGCATCTTTCTTCGGACGACTTTGCGCTGGCGCTCTGTTTTCTGCTTCTTGCAGTTTTTCTAGCGCTTGCTGATCTTCTTCTTCCGCCGTCGGTTTATTTACCAAGGCATTGATGTGGTTGATGATCTGGTTGATGCGCAAGTCACCACTACCAATACCAACATACAATTCATCGGCGCTATTAACGTTAAAGCGTTTCAGTGCGTACTGTTCCGCATCTTTTAACGTCGCCCCGATTTTCACCAGCTCTTGTTCTAGGATCTCACGGCCTGCTTCAAGGTTCTTCTCACGGCTTTGCTTACGGAACCATGCATTGATTTTTGCTCGTGCACGTCCTGAATGAACAAAACCCAGTGATGGATTCAGCCAGTCACGAGATGGATTCGGCTCTTTCTGAGTGATGATTTCAACCTGATCACCCATTTGCAGCTTGTGCGTAAACGGGACGATACGTCCTGCAACCTTGGCCCCAATACAACGATGACCGACTTCTGAGTGGATATGATAAGCGAAATCAAGAGGGGTCGCCCCCATTGGCAAATCAACGACGTCGCCACGAGGGGTAAAGGCATACACGCGATCATCGAATACTTGACTACGCAGCTCATCCAACATCTCTCCAGAGTCGGACATCTCTTCTTGCCAATCGAGTAGTTTACGTAGCCACGTGATCTTCTCATCGTAACCGCTGCGACTGCTTGCACCTTCTTTATATTTCCAGTGTGCAGCAACGCCCAGCTCCGAGTCTTCATGCATATCTTTGGTGCGAATCTGGATCTCGATGGTTTTGCCTTCAGGCCCAAGAATCACTGTATGGATAGATTGGTAGCCGTTTGGTTTTGGATTGGCGACGTAATCGTCAAACTCGCTTGGCAGGTGTTTGTATTTGGTATGAACTACACCAAGTGCGGCGTAGCAATCTTGAAGTTTGTCGGCGATGATACGCACAGCTCGTACGTCAAATAATTCATCAAAAGCCAGACTCTTCTTTTGCATTTTGCGCCAGATACTGTAGATGTGCTTTGGACGGCCACTGACTTCTGCATTAATGCCACACACCGTCATCTCTTGAGTTAGATCATCAACAAAATCTTTGATGTACTGTTCACGGACGATACGGCGTTCAGATAGCTGCTTTGCGATCTGTTTGTAAGTTTCGGGTTGTTGATAACGGAACGCGTAATCTTCAATTTCCCATTTAAGCTGACCAATACCAAGGCGGTTTGCTAGTGGCGCATAAATATTGGCACACTCTTTTGCCGCCGCCCGGCGAATTTCATCCGGCGCTTTTTTCACTTCAATCAGGTTACTGATTCGCTCTGCAAGCTTAATAACAACGCAGCGAAAATCATCCACCATCGCAAGCAACATGCGGCGAACGTTATCAACCTGAGAAGAGGCAGCACCACCTTCAAGAGTGACATTCAGCTGACCAATTGCGGCCATCTCGTCAACGCCATCGATCAACTTAATGATTTCTTTACTGTAAGCTTCTTCAAGCGCTTCACGCTCAAATGCCCCGGCAGACACTAATGGGAAAAGCTGCGCTGCCACTAAAGTGGCTTTATCCATTGACAGAGTGATCAGGATTTCAATCATTTCCCGACCACGCCATAACAGTAATTGCGCTTGTTCGTGATCTTTAAGAATGGTTTCGCACTGACGATAAACCTCAGTTAGCCGATTTGCTGTCTTAGGTTCTTGGTTCAAACTGGCAATCCACTTTTCCAGTTCAAACTGTTCGTCTTGATTTAAGTGTGCGCTTCTTACCGCAACCATTATATTTCGTCCTAGTTTTTATTCTGTTTATTATGACTAACCAACGTCTCTGTTAGTTCGTGAGTTTTTCAAATAATGCCATCGATTCTAAATGGCTGGTATGCGGAAACATGTCTAACATACCCAGTTTAGTCAGTTTAAAACCCTGTGCCAGCAAGCTCTGACTATCTCTGGCTAAAGTAGCAGGATTACAAGAAACATAAACGACTTTTGTCGTACCCAATTCGGATAACTGCGCTACTATACCATCAGCACCAGCTCTAGCTGGATCGAGCAGTACTTTATCAAATTTTTCTTTCGCCCATGACTGAGCAGACATATCTTGTTCCAAATTTGCTTGGTAAAACGTGGCATTGGTTAGATTATTGAAAACCGCATTCGCTTTAGCTTTTTCAACCATTGCATCCACCCCTTCAATACCGATAACTTGCTGCACTTGTTTTGCCATCGGTAAACTGAAGTTGCCTAAACCACAGAACAAATCTAACACGCGATCATGCTCATCTAACGCAAGCCAAGTCAGAGCTTGCTGGACCATTTTTTCATTAACGCTCTGATTCACTTGGATGAAGTTATTTGGCTCAAATGGAATCGTAACTCCAGATTCACAATAATGTGGTGGCTCACCGCACTCACGGTTGAGCTCATCGTTGCTTGGCATCAAATATAACGAAGCCTGTTCTGACTGAGCTAAAGCAAGCAACGCATCATGATCTTTTTGTTGAAGAGGTCGAGAGTGACGTAACACAATCACACGAGAATTGTCGGCTTTAACCAGTTCAACATGACCAAGGTGCTCCTGATGAGAAAATGTCTTCAAAACGTCATAAATTGGCAGCATCAGTTGGTTCAATTCAGGTTCGAGCACCGGACAACTGGTTACATCGACAATATCTTTGCTTTGCTTTTTACGAAAACCAAATTTCAGCGTTTTGCTTTTCTTATCTAGCATCACACTGATTCGAGCTCGGCGGCGATAGCCCTTATCACAAGTAAAAATGGGATTTTCCAACTGAGCCGATTGCCCAGCAAATTTTCGCATCAACTGGCCTAGCGTTTGTTGCTTGTGCTCTCTTTGTTGTTCGATCGCTAAATGCTGTAAGTCACAACCACCACACTCATGATAATGTGGACAAAATGGCTCCACCCGCTCAGCACTACTCTGTTGAATTTTGATCAATTTCGCTCGAGAAAACTTACTTTTACTTTCGGTCAGCTGCACCAAAACCTGCTCTCCAGGTAAAGCCCCCTCGATAAAGACTGGCTTTTTATTTTGATAAGCGATACCAGCACCATGATGGTCGAGTTTTTCTACCTGCATCGATTGGTGTTTGGTATTGAGTTGAGTTTTCTTCTTCGGTTGGAAAAAACGCGCCATGCTAAATGCCTATAATAATTGCGATCAATTGCTGCCTAAGCGTCACCTTTTGACGCTTGAATCATTGTATGAGCCGAGTGAGTTGATTATGCTTATCGTTTCGACGGCTTCTTTTTGAAGTTATTTTCCCATATCCATACCGTGATGTTTAGACAATAATGACCAGATATGGCTTACGCGCCCGCGTTATTACTCTTACCCTAGCTCCAACTCTGATTATCGGCTTGTTATTGAGTGCTTTTTTCTCATTTAACCGCTATCACGATTTGGAAAAGCAAGTCATTAATTCTGGGTTGAGTATCATTGAGCCTCTTGCCATTGCCAGTGAAGATGGTTTGAAAAATAACAGTCGCGAGTCGGTTCGACGCATTATCAGCTATGCTCATCGTAAGAATTCTCAATTTATACGCAGTATTGCGGTATTCGATAACAATCACGAACTGTTTGTTACCTCCAACTTTCACCCCAATTTTGAGTCACTCACTTTTCCAAGTGATCAGCCAATCCCGCTACATATTGACTCCCAGTTGCGAGACAATACCCTAATATTAAAAGCCCCTGTTTTGGCAGAGTCTGGAATTATTACCAATCAACAAGGGCAAAATAATAACGCTGCATTGGGTTACATCTCCGTCGAAGTGGATTTGTCTTCGCTACGACTACAACAATACCAAGAGGTATTCTCCGCCTTTCTTGTTCTGCTTAGCGGCTTAGGGTTATCAGCCTTCTTCGCTTTTCGCCTGATGCATGACGTTACTCGACCGATTTCACATATGAAAAATATGGTGGACCGCATACGTCGTGGTCACCTCGATGTTCGAATCGAAGGCAAGATGCATGGTGAACTCGATGCGCTCAAAAACGGCATCAATGCCATGGCAGTATCGCTATCGGAATACCACGTAGAAATGCAGCACAGTATCGATCAAGCAACGTCTGACCTGCGTGAAACGTTAGAGCAGCTTGAGATACAGAACGTGGAACTCGACATTGCTAAGAAACGTGCGCAAGAAGCAGCACGAGTGAAATCTGAATTCTTAGCCAATATGTCTCACGAGCTGCGCACGCCATTAAACGGGGTAATTGGCTTTACGCGTCAAATGCTCAAAACCAAATTAACCAACAACCAGACTGATTACTTACAAACCATTGAAAAATCAGCTAATAACCTGCTTAGCATCATCAATGACATTCTCGACTTCTCGAAACTCGAAGCTGGTAAATTGGCCTTAGAAAATATTCCGTTTGAGTTCCAAGAATCGTTAGAAGAAGTCGTGAGCCTACAAGCCACCAGCGCTCATGAGAAAGGATTGGAACTGACTCTGAAAGTTGACTCCAAAATCCCAACGGGCTTGGTGGGCGATCCGCTTCGCATTCAACAAGTACTGACCAATTTAGTCGGTAACTCCATTAAATTTACCGAAAAAGGCAATATCGACATCAGTGTCGAGCTTCGCTCACAAAAAGAAGACATCGTGGAACTGCAATTTATGGTTCGCGATACGGGCATTGGTATATCAGAGCGTCAACAAGCCCAATTATTCCAAGCATTTAGTCAAGCTGATGCCAGTATTTCTCGCCGTTATGGTGGTACGGGACTAGGTTTGGTTATTACCCAAAAACTCGTTGGACAAATGGGCGGTGAAATCAGCCTAACCAGCCGTCTGCACCAAGGTTCCACTTTCTGGTTCACCCTTCGCCTACATTCGACAATCATGCCAGTCAGCGATCCAATCGAAGCACAAATTCTCAACCAGCGAACACTGCTTCTGATAGAGCCGAACATGCAAGCTGCATCGGTAACCCAGCAATTGTTACTGCAAGAAGGATTGAACGTCACCTACCGCTCTTCAATGCCAGAAGAGTTGGAAAGCTATGACTATGTTCTGCTCAACCTTGCACCAAATAAATCGAATGAATTTGAGTTGGTCGAACAATGGGTTGAAAAAGCGCTTGAAAGCGCCGCACAAGTGGTTGTTGGTACACCAAGTACTGCGCTGGCATTATCCGATCACCTGATCCAGAAATATCAAATTCATTGCATCACTAAGCCTCTTTCTCGACGCAAACTGTTGCAAACTCTGGTGGCTAACCATGAGATTTTACCGGAGATCGAAGACGCTGAATGCACAGTAGAAAAACGAGATACGCTCCCACTGACCGTCATGGCCGTCGACGATAACCCAGCAAACTTAAAACTGATCAGTGCATTGCTCCAAGAGCGTGTTGAGCGTGTGATTACCTGCACCAACGGCCTCGATGCCGTAGAACAAGCTAAAGTGCAGCGTTTCGATATTATTCTCATGGACATTCAGATGCCACACATGGACGGAGTAACCGCTTGTGGCAAAATCAAACAGACTGAGCTTAATGCGCAAACTCCAGTTATCGCAGTCACAGCCCACGCAATGACTGGTGAACGAGACAGACTGCTTCAAGCTGGAATGGACGACTACCTCACCAAGCCGATAGAAGAGCACGTACTACAACAAGTGTTGATGCACTGGAACCCTTATACCGCATCAAATGAGTTCGAAAAAATCGATCTGGTCTCACAACCCGATCCTATCGTTCAGGCTCATATTGCCAGCGTTGAGCACAGCAATATCATCATTGATTGGCAAGCAGCATTGAAGCAGTCGGCAAATAAAGAAGACTTAGCACGCGATATGCTACAGATGCTGATTGACTATATCCCCGAAGTAAGTCAGGTCGTCGAAGTGGCCTTAGAACATGATGAGCCTGATATGGAACAGCTGACCCACCATATCCATAAACTGCATGGCAGTTGCTCTTATTGCGGAGTGCCAAGACTTAAGAAAGTTTGTGAAACATTAGAAAAAGCGCTTCGCTCCAACGCATCGATCGAAGAGATTGAGCCAGAACTGTTTGAGCTTCAAGATGAGATGGAAAAGGTAACAGCGAGTGCTAAGCCTTATTTAAGCTAAGTAGAATGTTTTATTAAGGGGAGCATTCACTTCCCTTATTACTCATTCTTTCGCTGAAAAAACGAAAGTTGTTTTTATTTGCTTGTTTCACTGAATACATGGCTAAGTCTGCCTGATGGATCAGCTTTTCTAATTCCATCAGGCCACGCTCATGAATGGTAATCCCTAAGCTGCACCCGACCTTTATCTTATGTTCTTGATAACGACAAGGTAAGTTCGCTGCCTTAACTAACTCCGTTGCAACCGACTCCAATAGTGGTCGTTCTACCTTAGATAAAATCAGATACACCACAAATTCATCACCACCCATTCGTCCGATGACACCAGGCACACTCACCCCATCAATGATACAAGAAAATCGCTTGGCAATATCTGCTAATACCGCATCTCCCGCCGCATGACCAAACTGATCATTGACGGCTTTGAAGCCATCTAAATCAATCAGAAACAAAGCGATACTCTGCTCGGAAGAGTATGCGTGCTCTAAGAATTTCTCGCACCCTAAACGGTTTTTTAATCCGGTCAGCGTGTCTTGTTCTGCAAGGTTTCGATAGTGCTGCTCCCAACGTTCAATTTGAGTTCGTAACTCCCTTTCTCTCTCTATCGCTTGACGAGAGCTTTGAATAAACGTGTTAATGCTGTGCACTACCACTCCAAGCTCTGTATTTTCATTGTCTCGGTCTATTGGGATCATTTCCGCTTGCTCTGGTGTCGTTTCATAGACGGACTTGGACAACTTCGTCAATGGTCGCCCCACGACCTTATTGAATACGAACACTAAACCGATCAAGGTAATTAAAAACATCACAATAACAGCAATGAGCCGTTCAAATACCCCTGCCAGTGCTTTTTGTCTTAAGACACGATGGTCATTGTGTATCTTCAAATGACCAATCACCTCTCCATTAATAGGCGAGTACAAATTGTATTGGTTAGCATGCGACCAAAAATTTGGTTCTTCATCAACAGGAAAGCCTGCAAAAAACAGAACTTCACTTTCTCCTTCAATACGAACTGCATCAATTTCTTCATGCATTAACAGCGCTTCCATCACCTCGGCCGCTATTTGTTCATTTTGGACATAAACAGCAATGGCGGCAGAATTGGACAAAGAGAGGGCTAATTTACGTTCTAACTCTTTATGATTTTTATCAGCTTGTACAAAACCGCTTGGCACCATAATCATCAAAATGATCGCCAAGTACATACAAGCCAGAACGGTCACGGCTTTTAGCAATTTGTGAGAAAGAGAACTTGTCCAAGGTCTATTCATCGATTTTTAGCACTACCTTTACACCTGAATCTAAAGAAGGCGGTTCCAACATGTAACCGATGGCTTGGGGGTTTTCCTGCAACTTAATCAGCAACTCTTCATTTGAATGGATATTCTCCGGCGCACGCATCCGCCCAGAAAATTTTAGTTTTGCCCAATAAGCATTAACTTGGCTTTCTTCCATCTTTGCCACTCGGTAGAAAAAACGCTGTCGCCCTTCGCCATGTCGATCGAGCACTTGATTGACATATAAAGTCCCCAGCACTTTTTTCCTCCCTAAATAGAGGTCTGTTACGTCTTCCAATTCCAATTTCCCTACGGCACTATTTGCATTCACTACAACGTAGATGTCTGCTGCAACAAAGCTGGGCACTAACAACAGGAGCAGATAAAAATACTTCATACCTCCCCCTTAAAAAATGAAGTTCATGTTCAACGTTAGCACCAGAGCATCTCGCTCTCCCCCTTGTCTAGATGATGGCGTCGCCCACAACCCATAGCCAAATGGTTCTATCTCGACATAATCAAGCTGCGCTTTCACAGCAACCTGTGATGCAACATCCCAACGTAAACCAAGACTGTATGTTGATTGTTCGATACGTACAGAGTTAATGCCTGCAATCGCCCCTTCTTGTAAAGGTACTAGCGCAGGATTAAACAAGGACCAATCAAGTGCTTTTTGATACGGCGCTTGATCAACGTGAAATACCCCGTACATCATATAAGGGGTTAGTCGTTCAAAAGCCTTACCCAACAGAACGTATCCACCATAGCCTTGCGGTATCGAGTTTTTATCAGTCGTAATTCGAAACAGCTCGGATTGTGCAGTCCATTCACTATCAAAATAAGTGACAGCGGCTTGTAAATACGTCACCTCTTCATCATCAAGAACTAAAGCATCGTAAAGAGAAGCGGCATCTTCACTTAATAACGGGATGTTGCTATTGGCAACTTGAGCAAGTTGATTTTGTAGTGATTGTAAGGAAGGACCATTGTTGACAGAAAGAGAGCCTACGTGGGCATAGGATAATTGCCAGCGCCACTTATCTTGCTCAACTTCAAATGAAAGAGAGAGGACATCTTTGAGCTTAGCTCGATACTTTTCCTGCAGCTCTGGAACCTCACCCATCTGGGTAATGCGTCCATATTCAGCACTTGCCGACCAATTCAGATTGGCATTATTGGAATAGTAGGTAAAACCAACCCCATCAAGCGAGTTAAATACAATGCCACCATACAATTCTTGAGGCGGTCTAACCCATAAATGGGCATAGTCGATATGACGGCTATCTGCGGCAGCATAAGCACTGACTCCCACTCTACCAACTCGAAAATCCCAGTTTTCATTAGGCTCGTAACGAACAAACGCGAGCTCAGTCATTTCATCTAAGTCGTAATCGATACTGTTATCCAGTAGCCATTGCGAAGTGATGGACCAATGATGGTCGAAGGTAAGATCCAGTTGAACGCCGACATTGGAGTCATTGTTGAATATGCCATTGTCCTCGATATCTGCACTTCGAGTGATATCGCGTCGATATCCTAAATCTGCTTCATTCTCATAGGTATAACCCAAAGTACCAAAACCGGAGACAGACCAATCCACAGCATGAGCTGACGAACCAAATAGCATAAGTCCCACTGCAAAAGTCAGTGCCCACAATTTCTTAGGCATGTATTGCTATCCTTATTGATTGTTAGTCAGAACGCTTATTGTTGCGTTACATATCAAGAATAGCAGTTCTTACCTAGAGCACGTTGTAATCACAAAGTTCATGCCATAGATAGAAGAGTTAAATGTGTGTGTGTGGGGGGGGGGGGGGGGGCTTTGCGATTAGGAAGTGATTACATGAGATAATGCAACTGATCAAAAAAATGCCGCTCCTGTAAGTGAGCGGCATTTTTATCAACAAGCAATTACTGCCAATAAAAGACAACAAGCAGAATGAATGCAATCAGAAGTAAACCAAACCAAGGAACTTTACGTCGACCACCTTGCTTGGAAGCACAACCTTTGTCATTGTCACAGCATCCCATATCAATAATTCTCCATTGATAACGCTCAATTTTAAAGCCATTATACGGCTATATCTTTGTTCAGTTGGAAAAAAACGTGTCAGACAAAGTCAAAATCACATCCAGTCACTGGGTTATTGTTGTTGCGCTTTTAGCCGCAGCTCTCGCTTGTTACCTGCTCGTTGAGCCGTACGTCAACTCCATTATTATGGCGTTTATTATTTCACTGCTCATGTTCCCGATACATGAATGGCTAGAGCGTAAACTGCCTAATCATCCCAATATCGTCGCATTTCTATCTTGTGTGGTACTGACCTTTATTATTGTCATCCCGCTACTGTTTGTCTTTGCGGCCATCGTTCAACAAGGGTCACTGTTCTCACAAAATATGTACCAATGGGTCACTCATGGTGGTATCCAAACCGTCTTTGAACACCCTTGGGTGGTGAAAGGGTTATCTTTGGTGAATACCTATCTGCCTTTTGATGAAATTGACCCTCAAGAGATTGCACAGAAAGTGGCGCAACTGGCCACCTCATTTGGCTCGAATATTGTTGGCATCAGTGCAAAGATCCTTGGCGATGCCACCAGCTTCCTGATGAATTTTTTCTTGATGTTGTTTGTTTTGTTCTTCTTATTGAGAGATCACGACAAGATCATCAGCGCGATCCGACATATCTTACCGCTCTCACGCAGCCAAGAAGACAAGCTCTTATCTGAAATTGAACAAGTCTCCAAGTCAGCCGTTATGGGCTCGTTTCTTACTGCCATCGCACAAGGCCTTGCGGGTGGTATCGGCATGTGGCTAGCAGGCTTCCCAGGTCTGTTCTGGGGAACTATGATGGGATTTGCGTCCTTCATTCCTGTGGTTGGAACCGCTTTAATCTGGATTCCCGCGACCATCTATCTATTACTCACCGGCGATACAACGTGGGCAATCTTCTTAGCTGTGTGGAGTATCGCAGTTGTAGGCTCGATCGATAACCTATTGCGTCCACTCTTGATGCAAGGCAGTGCGGGAATGAATACGCTGATGATTTTCTTCTCACTGCTCGGTGGTATTCAATTGTTCGGATTAATCGGCTTAATATACGGCCCGTTGATCTTTGCCATTACTATGGTTTTATTCAATATTTACGAAGAAGAGTTCAAAGGTTTTCTCGATCAACAAGATCGCAGTTGATGACACCATAGACTAAGCACTTCAAGCAAAGGGAGGATTGTGAGAGAATCCTCCCTCTTTTGTATTTACTGAGCATGCTATGTCTGCCTATATCGCCCCCAGTCAAATTACTGAACGCCAACTTGCTTATTTTGAAGGCAAACATGTGTTGGTCGCTGGTGAAGCGGAAGATCTCTTCCCGCTTGAGCTAACGAAACACTGTGAGTCTGTCAGCATTTTCACCACCAATTACGGTTACTACCGTCAAGTTAGTGCTTACTCTCAGTTGAATTGCCATTTCGGTGCAGCGTTTGATGGCGACTCTCAAGCAGATATGGTTTTGCTTTATTGGCCGAAAGCAAAAGCAGAAGCAGAATATCTATTGGCCATGCTAATGGCAAAATTAGGCCAGAATACGGAAATCGTCGTCGTGGGTGAAAACCGTTCTGGCGTAAAAAGCGTCGAGAAAATGTTTGCTCAGTACGGCCCTATCAATAAATACGACTCAGCCAGACGCTGTTCATTTTATTGGGGGCAGTGCACCAATGAGCCAGCACCCTTTCATTTAGAAGAGTGGTTTAAACACTACCAAGTTCAATACCAAGACAACACCCTGCACATTCATAGCTTACCAGGCGTCTTTAGCCATGGTGAATTTGATGTGGGCAGTAAACTCCTATTAGATACCTTGCCAAAACTCAATGGAAAAGTGCTTGATTTTGGTTGTGGTGCAGGCGTTATCGGAGCAGTGATAGCAACGTTAAATCCATCAATAGAGCTTGAGATGTGTGATATCAGCGCCCTTGCCGTGGCTTCAAGCCAAGCAACCTTAGCTGCTAATGGTCTGTCAGGCCGAGTCTTTGCATCAGACGTTTATTCAGACTGTGCAGATGATTACCAATTTATCATCAGTAATCCTCCTTTTCATTCAGGGCTTGATACCAGCTACAGCGCCACCGAGTCACTACTCGCCAATGCACCCAAACATCAAAGTGCCGCTGGACAGTTATTTATTGTGGCAAACAGCTTCCTCAAATACCTACCTATCATCAATCAAGCATTTGGTAATTGTGCGACGTTAAATAAGACCAACAAGTTCGCTATCTACCACGCTCAAAAATAGACCTCTTGCCCGATAATGCTTCGATTATTGGGCAAATTTACCAAATCACACAAAAAGTTTGCGCTACTTCACACGCTTTACCGTCTACTTACTTGTCAAAGTAAAAAAACTCGTTAATTTTGTCACTTTAGGATTACTCTATTTTATTTTGACGCGTTTTAACGTCGTTTCTCACGGAAAGTTAGACTGAATCATGTTCAAGTTGTATAGAAAACAAAGATTTAAACGTTTGCAGAACACTCTAATGCTGGCGTTTTTAGTTTTGAGCATAACCCCACTGACTGTCATTGCTCTGTTCTTTTTGCAGTCACACAGTAAAGATCTGCAAGAACAAAGTACCTCCCACCTTGTTTCGGTTCGCGATAGCAAAAAACAACAAGTCGTTGACTATCTATTTTCAAAAGAGTCAGAGGTGATGGGATTTGTGCGCTCTGAGCTTGCAACCGCAAGTGGTGGGCATTTTTATGGCTTAGTCAATGCATTCAGAAACTTAGGACTTACCATTGAAGAAGCTCGTCAATACGCACAAAAACGTTATATTCCCGGCTCTGGCGATAAAATTAAAACGTCAATTTTGCCCCAATCAACAGAGTACAATGCCTCAGAGCGGTACCGTCTGCTGCACAAACGTTATCATTGGGCCTATTTAGAGCTATTAAAGCGCTCTGATTTTGACGACATCTTGCTAGTTGACCGTGACGGCAACGTGACCTACTCCATTTATAAATACGATAACTACGGTACTAACCTGCTTAATGGTAAATATAAAGATGCCAACTTAGGTAAAACTTTCCAAAAGCTCAAAGATCAAGTTGCAGAGAAACGCAGAAGTAATGAAGACTACACGCCAGTGGTGATTTCAGACTTCTCTCCAGAACAAGGCAAAATGGTTGCTTGGCTTGGTGCCCCAATCATTCAACAAGGCTACCTACATAGTTACGCAATGTTCCGTTTGCCAAATAACGCCATCACTAAGCTGATCGCAGACAGTAGTCAAACATCGCAAATGCGCACCTTGTTGGTCGGAAGTGATCATCGCTCCAGAACATTAGCCCATGAGCAAACGGATATCGACAAAAGTGCAGAGGTGATCAATCTGGCTCTCCAAGGCTCCACCGCCTTTGGCACTTATACCAATACCGTTGGTGAAGATACGATTGCAGCGTACAGTCCAATTTCCTTTAAGGGTGAGAATTGGGCTTTGGTTGTTGAGGTGCCAGAAAAAGAAGCATTTGCCCGCGTGCATCAGCTTGAAACCCTCTTCATCTTCGCAATGTTGGTCGCCATTGTTATCGTTGTGATCGCCTCACATTATCTCTCGAATTTCATTACCTCCCCACTCCTCAAACTCACTTGGGCGGCGGAAAAGGTCTCCGCGGGTGATCTTGAAGCGGATATGATCAACACAGATCGCAAAGATGAAATTGGCCGCCTAGCGGTCAGTTTTGAGCGTATGCAACGCTCTATTCGCGAGAAAATGCAGTTAATTAAAGAGCAAAATGGGGAGCTTGAAAGCAACCTCAAGCTGATCCAGAAACAAAATGAAGAGCTGCAATTAGCAAACAAACTCAAAGACGAATTTCTTGCAACCACATCTCATGAGCTAAGAACGCCCCTACACGGCATGGTTGGGATCGCTGAAGCTTTAGTCTCTGGAGCAAATGGCCCAATCACGGCAGATCATAAGTATCAACTCGACATTATTATCAGTAGTGGCCAACGTCTCGCAACGCTCGTTGATGATCTGTTGGATTACCATAAAATGCGATATGGTAACTTGGATATTCAAACAAGTGCCGTTAACCTTGCAAGTGCAACACGCTTGGTATTGGAACTTTCTTCTCACCTTCTTGGCAGCAAGCCTATACGTATTATCAACCAAGTTGCTAGCGAGACCGTTTGGGTTTCTGCCGATCCGCAACGCTTAGAGCAGGTGCTGTATAACCTAGTTGGTAACGCGATTAAATACACCAGCGAAGGAAAAATTGTTATTTCAGCAAACGTTGTTGATGACAAGATCCGCGTACAAGTGGTTGATACTGGCCAAGGTATACCAGCAGAGCAACTCGAACATATTTTTGAACCATTAATCCAAGCGGGTCATGATACCAGCCGTTACCGTCAAGGCGCAGGGCTTGGACTTTCAATTAGCCGACAACTGATTGAACTGATGGACGGCTCTCTTTATGTCAGCAGCCAACCCATGGTTGGAACCACCTTTAGCTTTACCCTTCCTCTGGCGAGCGAAGAACAAATCATTCAAGCAAGCCACAGTGAAGCCTCGCACTTCCGAGCTCCCGATGTTGGTGATATCGAAATCCAAGAAACGAATTGCCTACCTGAAAATCCTGATGGCCCATTACTGCTGGTAGCAGATGATGAACCAGTCAATTTAAGAGTTTTGGACAGTTTCTTGCGTCTTGAAGGATACCGCGTTCGTACTGCGAAAGATGGTCATGAGGCGCTCGATATCATTGAACAAGAGAAACCTGAGCTGCTTCTGTTAGACATCATGATGCCCGGACTCAGCGGCTATCAGGTCTGTACGACCTTACGTGAAAAATACGATCACTCTCAATTGCCAGTTATCATGCTCACGGCTCTAAACCAGCCAGATGATCGCATTCGTGGTTTTGAAGCAGGGGCGAATGATTACCTCACCAAACCGTTTAATAAGCGTGAACTCGCCGCTCGTATCACCGCTCACCTGACAGCCAGTAAGGCAGAGTTACGACGTATCGAAAATCAACAACTGCAAAACGAGTTGAAACAACGCGCTATCGTAGAAGCCAGCTTGCTTGAAACGCAAGGCAGACTGTTAGAGCAACTCGAGTCCGCCCCTGAAGCGATTGTTTGTATCCGAGACGACAATAAGATTCGATTTGTTAACGAGGCTGCATCGCGCCTATTCCGTCGTAGTCCTGAGCAGCTTAAACGGTCACGAGCGGATGAAATCATTGCACCTAAGTTCCTCAATGTCGAGCAAGAGCACTACTGCGGCAACATCGATATATACGTTGAAGATGTGCGCCAACATGTCTCTGCCGATATACTCAGACTACCTGAAGGCGCAGACCTGAAATTAATGTACATCTTTAATGTTGGTGGTGGGGTTAATGTTGCGCGCATCCATAATTTGGAAACCGCTATTGAAGCACTGTCTAGTTTTGCTTTTGAAGGAGACAAAGCGAAATTACAACAACTGAAAGAGCTAGGGGGAGAATTTACCCGCCTTGCCGATAAAGTTTCCGGAGAAAGCCAGTCTAAACACGACATCATGCGTGAAGTCTTGGTTGATGCAATGACCAGCGCTCTCAATTACTGGGAAGGCGTAACTGGGCAAAGTAAATTTGCTTTTGCTGAACAAAGCGGATTATGGCGCGTGTATCTTGATCGAAGTACGCTTCAAACTCGAACGTTAGATAAATACTTACGGGTCGAGACACTTCCTAAAACGCCACGCTGGCGAACCGTTTTAAGTTCATTGGACTACATCCTTGAACACTGTAAAGAGCAAGGTCCTGAGCGCACACATATCGAGTCTTTAAGGGATAAACTTCAGCATCTTCTCACTAGCTAAAAAGGTTCACTTCACACAAAAAAGCCCGCTATATTTAAGCGGGCTTTCTATTATCGATTATGTATATGAAGTGGTTAGGAAGAAAATTAATATTGCTCCAGAAACTCAAGAAACCACTTTAAGACTCTGCGATAACTTTGGCTTTCTCATCCTCTGCTTCGAGTTGATGCTGACGTCCTAACATCAACAAACATGGGGTCAGCACTAAGGTCAACAATGTCGCAAATGCAAGTCCACCCGCTACTGCAGTTGCTAGCTGGGACCACCATTGTGTACTTGGGGCGCCAAACTCAATCTTCTGATTGATCAGATCAATGTTCATTTCAAGCACCATCGGCAGCAGGCCAAGGATCGTGGTTACCGTCGTGAGTAAAACAGGCCTTAAACGCTGCACGCCAGTACGCAGGATCGCCTCACGCTTATCTAATCCTCTTTTGCACAGCTGGTTATAGGTGTCAATCAAGACAATATTGTTATTCACCACAATACCCGCCAGAGAAATCACCCCGATACCAGACATGATGACGCCAAATGGTTTCTGGAAAATCAATAAACCCGCAAACACGCCGACCGTAGAAAACAATACCGCACTTAAGATCAAAAACGACTGATAAAAGCTATTAAATTGAGTGATCAAAATCAGCGCCATCACCACCAGTGCTACCACAAATGCATTCATCAAAAAGGCCTGTGAGTTCTCCTGCTCTTCATTTTGACCACGAATTTTAAACTCAACACCCGCAGGTAAATCGAGCTCAGATAGCGCCTGCTCAATACGCGGTAATTCCAACGCTAAGTTATACCCTTCTTGTATGTCTGCCATGATATTGATGACTCGATGGCCATCGACACGCTGAATCATGTCTTGTTTTTGTTCAGGTACAATGCGGGCAAAGTTCGTGATGGGGACCATCCCTGCTGCAGTTTTCACTCGTAGCTCATCAAAGCGACCAATATCACGCTTATCCTCTGGATAACGGACCAAAATATCCACTTCTTCGGTTGCATCATCCGGTAAATAATCACCGATTTTCAACCCATTAGTCACGAACTGGACCGTATTGCCAACCGTTGTTGCATCAGCGGCAAATCGAGATGCATCATCGCGGCGAATATCAATTTGCCAGTCGATCCCTTCTTTACTACTGCTATCACTGATGTTTTCAAACGCAGGGTTATTGTCTGCCCAATGTCGCACTACCTTCGCAGCCATATCGAGTTGCTCGTGCAATTGCCTAGTTGACATCTCAATCACCAGATCGTGTTCAACAGGAGGCCCAGCATCCGGGAATTTGTACTCAATTTCGACACCAGCGAATTGATCCGTGCTCTGCTTTAACTCCTCAATGATCGCTTTCACCTTACGACGATATTGCCAGTCCACTGGGGTGATTTGGATTTGACCAATTTCATCATTGCCGCCCGTACGGGTATAAACACTTTCAAATTCATCTTGACCAAGCATCACTTGTTCAATCTCTCGCATGATCACATCTTTTTCATTGATAGAGAGATCACCATAAGAGCGCACTTTCACAGTAAAAAATGGCGGATCCACTTCAGGGAAAAACTCAGCCCCCAAGCCTGCTTTGTAATAAGTGCCTCCGACCCCAGCGGCTAACAAAATCGCACTGAGCAAAATTTTCCAAGGATGGCGAAGGGCGATATCTAACGTATGGTAATAAAGCTTTGTGATCCCAGTTGCTTGGGAGAAATCACCATTATGCAGTGCGACCATCATAGTCCGGTTGGTCACACTCACATTTTGCGGCCGCCCAATGAGCCCACCCAATACCGGAACAAATAGCAAAGCCATTAACAGTGAAGCGGATAAAGTTGCGATTAAAGTCAGTGGCAAGTATTTCATAAACTCGCCCGTGATATCGGGCCAGAATAGCAACGGGGCAAATGCCGCTAACGTAGTGGCGGTAGAAGCGGTAATAGGCCAAGCCATGCGTTTCGCAGCATCACGATAAGCGTCGCGCCGAGGCGTGCCCTCTTGCATTCGCCGGTCCGCAAATTCGGTGACAACAATGGCACCGTCCACCAGCATTCCTACCGCCATGATTAACGAAAACAGCACCACTATATTGACCGTTAACCCAAAGACCGAAAGAACCAATAGTCCCGTAAGAAAAGAACCAGGGATCGAGATACCCACCAACGCCGCAGTTCTCAAGCCAAGAATCGCAATAATAACGATCACCACTAAAATAATGGCCGACAGAATATTGTTCTGCAGATCATTAAGCATCATCTTGACGTCTTTGGATTGATCCCAAGTGTATTTGATCAACAAGTTATTTGGCCATTCTGGACGCTGTTGCGCTTCCTCCAACACCGCCTTAATCAGTTCAACCGTCTCAATACTGTTTTCACCAGCACGCTTTTTCACATCAAGCACAACGGCTGATTTTCCATCTAAGCGTGCAAAGCTCTCAGGATCTCGAAATGCTCGTCTTACCGTGGCGACATCTCCAAATGTAATCACTTGCTTGCCATCAACCTTTACCGGCAATTCAAGCACGTCTTTCAAAGAGTCAAACACCGACGGCACTTTTACCGAGAAACGTCCATACCCCGTATCTACAAACCCAGCAGCCACAACTCGGTTATTCAACGCAATTAAATTGTAGATGTCACCTTGATCCAGCCCGTAGCTTTCCATCAATAATGGATCAACGATGATTTCGACGATGTCTTCCCGATCCCCGGCAATATCAACTTCCAGGATTTGACGATAGCTTTCCAACTTATCGCGTAACTGACGTGCGATCTGCACGATGGTACGTTCCGGCACGGTACCATACAGTACCACCGACAGTGCAGGCTCTTCAGAAGCTAAAGTCACCTCATTCACTGTTGGTTCATCGCTATCAGCAGGCAGCCTTGGCTTGGCAAGATCAACCGCTTCCCGCACATCCGCCATCGCCTTGTCCAGATCCACGCCAACCGAAAACTCCAGCATTACAGAAGCGTGCCCCTCTGCTGCCGTAGCCTTCATCTCTTTCACACCTTCAATTGAGCGAAGTTCTTGTTCAATAGGTCGAACAAGCAGCCGCTCTGCATCAATTGGAGAGATCCCTTGGTGCCCTACAGAAACATAAATAATGGGGATCGTAATATCAGGACTCGATTCTTTAGGTATGGTGATGTAAGTACCAATACCAGCAATCAAAATAAAGATAAGTAGCGTGACCATTGTACGAGTGCGCGATAACGCCGCATCAATGACTGAATACATACGCCCTCCTAGTTGGCTTGCTTAATCGCAATGACACTATCACCATCACGTACAAAGCCTTGTCCGGTGGTAATGATATCCACTTGCTCACCAAGCCCAGTCAACCACACTCCATCTTGCTCAGCTTTCACCAGTTGAATAGGCACAAAATGCACTTGGTCGCTTTGAAGTGTTTTAACGCCAAGGTTACCCGACTCGTCCAGCGCGAGCATCGCAGGGGTAACTTTGACTGCAAGTTTGCTTTGCAAGTTGAGTTCAACTTCTGCACTGATCCCAGCAGGAATGCGTTGCTCTGGGTTATCGATTTCAATTTCGATAGGAAACGTATTGGTTGATACTGATGAAATTCGCGAAATATAACGAAGGGTCCCTTGCACCGTTTTTCCATCAATAAACCTGACTTGAGCGGCTTGTGCCGGTACTAGGTTCTGGATATGTCGCTCACTCACATCCGCCTCAATCACCACTTTGTTCAAATCAATTAACCGCGCCACAGGATCGCCAACGCCAACAAAATCTCCCGTTTCGATGAACAGGTGATCCACAATGCCATTAAACGGTGCTTTAGTTTGGGTATTACGCAATGCCAGCTTCGCATTGCTAACCATCGCTTTAGCTTCAACCAACGCCGCCTGCGCCGTTGAAAAAGCAACCTCTCCTTGCAAACCTTTATTTTTCAGCGACTGAGCGGCTTTAAACTCTTTCTCACGAACTTTTAGCATCGCCTGAGCCCGTTCAAGCTGCATCGGTAGATCACCTTTATCGATCACGGCAATAACTTGGCCTTGCTTAACGCTCTGGCCTTTATCCACCATTAGCTGCTGAATTTTTCCAGCAAACTCAGCCCCTAAACGGGCCAGCTTATCCGGTGCCGTCCGACCATAGAGATCAATTTTCTTAAATGTAGGCTCAGCGACAAAAGTTTGATAAGCCACTTTAGCTAAGGGAATTTCTTGTTCCGCTTCTTTAACTGGCGTTTCTTCCGCCTGTAAGGAGCCAAACCCTAACCAGAGTGATAGGAACGTAATGAGGATGATAGAGATGAGGTATGGCCGCAGCGCCAACTGCTGAAAAATAGACAATCTAGACATAACATTCCTTTGTACACACAAACGAAGACCGTGAGAAATACTGCGTCTATGCTTCCTAATTATTATTTATGCAATCAGTGTATAAACTACGCTTATGCTTGCCATCTAGCAATTCACCTATGTCTCAATTTTAAGGTTTCGTGATATAAAAAAGCCGCGTTCATCACGCGGCTTATCAATCATCAAAAGTGCTTAAACGCTAAAGGATGCACCACAACCACAAGTGGTTGTCGCATTTGGGTTGTTCACAAAAAAGCGGGAGCCCTCTAGGCCTTCGGTATAATCCACTTCTCCACCAATCAAGTATTGTAAACTCATTGGGTCAACCACTAAGGTTACGCCGCAATTTTCAATCGTCATGTCACCTTCATTGACGTTTTCATCAAAGGTAAAACCGTATTGAAAACCACTACAACCGCCACCGGTGATATATACACGTAGCTTTAGCTCAGGATTCTCTTCCTCTGCAATCAGCATTTTCACACGACTTGCTGCAGCGTCTGAAAAAGTTAATGGGATATTTACTTCGCTCACTACGACCTCTCTCACTGGTGTCTACCTGTCTGTTGGAGGATGATTTCATCCACCGCAGGGGATCTCTTTTTAAATATACCGACTGATTATCTAATACCTGACCGAAGCGTTCAAGTATTCACCATCTTCTTAAGCAAAATAGACCAACTTTTCTGTTAATTTGCCAATAATCGCGAGGAAAGTGACCAGAATGTGGTGCAAAACGTTTCTCGCAACGGCTGTGACAGGTACAATGCCCGCCAACTTGGTCCGAGCAATCAAAAGAGGATATTTCAATGACCAAATCAGCAGAACTCTATCAAAAAGCGCAGCAGACCATTCCGGGTGGTGTTAATTCTCCAGTGCGTGCTTTCAATGGTGTGGGTGGTTCGCCAATTTTTATTGAACGAGCTGACGGCCCATTGGTTTTCGATGCTGATGGTAAAGCGTACATTGATTATGTTGGCTCTTGGGGTCCGATGATCCTTGGTCACAACCACGCGGTTATTCGTGAAGCGGTGATTGATGCTGCTCAACGTGGGTTAAGTTTTGGTGCGCCGACCGAAATGGAAATTGTAATGGCGGAACTGGTTTCTGAATTAGTCCCTTCTATGGAACAAGTTCGTATGGTGAGCTCGGGCACAGAAGCAACAATGAGCGCAATCCGATTGGCTCGTGGTTATACAGGCCGCGACAAAATCATCAAGTTTGAGGGCTGTTACCACGGACACGCCGACAGTCTTTTAGTAAAAGCAGGCTCCGGTGCACTCACACTGGGTCAACCAAGCTCTCCTGGCGTACCAGCCGACTTTGCCAAGTACACGTTAACTGCAACATTTAACGATCTTGACTCAGTGCGTGAATTGTTTGCCGCTAATAAAGGGGAAATTGCTTGTATCATCGTTGAGCCTGTTGCGGGCAACATGAACTGTATCCCACCAGTAGAAGGCTTCCACGAAGGTCTGCGTGAAATCTGTGATCAAGAAGGCGCACTTTTGATTTTTGATGAAGTCATGACTGGATTCCGCGTAGCATTAGGCTGCGCTCAAGGTCACTACAACATCAAGCCTGATCTCACTACGCTTGGTAAAGTGATCGGTGGCGGCATGCCTGTAGGCGCATTTGGCGGCCGTAAAGAAGTGATGCAGTACATTGCTCCAACAGGTCCGGTATACCAAGCTGGGACGCTCTCAGGCAACCCTGTTGCAATGGCTGCAGGTTACGCGTGTTTGAATCTGTTGAAAGAAGAAGGTAACGAAAAACGCCTCGCCGCTAAAACCAAACAACTTGCCGATGGCTTCAAAGAACTCGCAGATAAGCACGGCATCCCATTACTAGTAAATCAAGTGGGTGGTATGTTCGGTTTCTTCTTTACTGATCAAGAACGTATTACGTGCTACGAAGACGTGACGAAGTGCGATGTTGAGCGCTTTAAGCGCTTCTTCCACCTGATGCTTGATCACGGTGTATACCTTGCGCCTTCAGCCTTTGAGGCAAGCTTTACCTCTTTAGCTCACGGCAGTAAAGAAATCGACGCGACCTTGGAAGCCGCTGATCGTAGTTTTGCCATCATGGCACAAGAAATCTAAAAAATAAGCAGCTCATGGCCGCTTATTTTTCAAAGATGACCGTCGCTACTGCATAGCGACGTTCATCTGAGATGGATAGGTGAATACTGGATATTTGCATTTGCTGTGATAACTCAAGCGCTTTACCTGAAAGCGTCAGAAGTGGCTTACCATGTTCATCATTGGAAATAATGAAGTCATGAAAGCTCACACCATGAGCAATCCCCGTCCCTAAAGCTTTAGATGCTGCCTCTTTGGCTGCAAAGCGCTTAGCCAGATAACGAGACTGTTGTTTGAGCGCTCGAAAGCTCTCCAATTCAGGTTGAGCAAGAATGCGTTCTGCAAACGCCTCTCCAGAGCGGTTAAGCGCTTTCTCTACACGTTCAATTTCAGCAATATCCGTCCCTAAACCTACAATCGCCATACTTATTTACGTGCCGCTTCCATGATCGCTTTCATGTCCGTCACGGCTTTTGCTAGGCCATCGAATACAGCACGACCGATAATAGAGTGACCAATGTTCAGTTCAAAGATCTCTGGAATAGCCGCAATCGCTGCTACATTGTGGTAAGTCAAGCCATGACCTGCGTTTACCGTGATCCCTTGATCCGCCGCATAACTTGCACCAGCAGCGATTTTTTTGAGTTCGTCTTGCTGATCTTCTTCTGTTTCTGCATCTGCGTAATGACCTGTGTGAAGCTCAATAAATGGTGCACCACAAGCTTTAGCTGCATCGATTTGCTCACGATCCGCATCGATAAATAGAGAAACTTTAATCCCCGCATCAGTCAGCTTTTGTGTTGCCGCTTTCACTTTCTCAAGCTGACCAACAACATCAAGGCCACCTTCTGTTGTTAGTTCCTCACGCTTCTCAGGAACTAAACACACATATTCAGGCTTAGTATTGAGTGCAATCTCAACCATTTCATCCGTCACGGCCATTTCCAAATTCATTCGCGTTTGAAGCGTTTCTCGTAAAATGCGCACATCACGGTCCAGAATATGACGACGATCTTCACGTAAATGAATCGTGATCCCATCAGCACCTGCACGTTCAGCAATTTCAGCCGCATGTACAGGATCAGGATATTTAGTACCACGCGCATTACGCAGCGTCGCAATATGATCGATGTTCACACCTAGATAAATTGAGCTCATTTTCCAATACTCCTTGCGTTGGGAATGCTTGTCTGGGATAGAAAGAGTTCCCGGCTTTTTAGTGGTTTGCCGCCAAGATACGGCTTTAATGCCATACGTGTAAAGCGTTTTGCCGCTTTTAACTGCTCTTTTGTTGTAAAACGGCGCTCACTGATGGCAATGAGCTCATTACCATAAAAAGTTAAGTTATCTCGACGTACCGAAGCAATAAACCCCTTTTGCTCACGATAACGGTAAGTCATATCAGGTTCGACAGGTTCACCACTACCAGCACAGTGCAGAAAATCTACGCCATACCCCATGGCTGAAAGTAATGCCAATTCGAAACGCCGTAGTGCTGGCTCTGGGTTATCACACTGAGCAAGTTCAGTTAATGCGTGGAGATAATCATGAAATAGCGCAGGCATGGGAACTTCCGCTACCAAGACACGCCCAATTAGCTCATTGACATACATAGCAGAGTACAAGTTGATGCCAAATAAGGGTAAACCAAGGCTTATCGGCTCAGCTTGGCGTAATGTCTTCATTGAACCTTGCCCTGACCACTTAAGTAATAAGGGCGTAAAAGGTTGTAATGCTCCTTTCAGATTCGAACGCTTACTTCGTGCCCCTTTCGACATTAAGGTGAGACGACCATATTCTTCACTAAAAACATCAAGGATCAGGCTCGACTCGCTGTAAGGGCGACGATGCAAGACAAAACAGCGCTGTAATCCTTCTGAAGACATAAACTAAACTCAAAAATCCTGTCAAAGGTGATCAAAAAAAGGAGCCTACTGGCTCCTCTTTCTCATATTGCTCGGAGCGAAACGGGATCGCTTTCGCTAACTTATAGATCGTCAATGTAACCCAGAGAGCGCAATGCACGTTCGTCATCTGCCCAACCCGATTTCACTTTGACCCAAGTCTCTAAGTAAACCTTACGACCGAATAATTCTTCCATATCTAAACGCGCTTCTCGACCAATGGTCTTGATCTTTTCACCGCCTTTACCAATCACCATTTTCTTCTGGCCACTGCGTTCAACCAAAATTAGGGCATTGATATGGAAACCATCCGTTTCCGGGTTGTAGTCGAAGCGTTCAATTTCAACCGTAACTGAATAAGGCAGCTCTTCACCAGTAAAACGCATCAGTTTTTCACGTACGATCTCAGAAGCCATGAACCGCTGAGAACGATCGGTCACATACTCTTCAGGGAAGTGGTGAGTCGCCTTAGGAAGATGGTCACGAACATGCTTGCGTAAAACGTCGATATTTTTGCCATGTTTCGCTGAAATAGGAACGACATCAACAAAGTCCATCTTCTTCGACATCTCCATCATGTGCAGCATCACTTCGTTGCGATCTTGCACGTTGTCCACTTTGTTTACACACAAAACAACAGGGAAGTTCGCTTTTTGAAGCTTAGTCAGCACCATCTCGTCATCGTTAGTCCAATGGGTACCATCGACTAAGAAGAAAACAAGGTTTACATCACTCAATGATGAGTTCGCTGCGCGGTTCATCAAGCGGTTGATCGCACGTTTTTCTTCAATATGAAGTCCCGGTGTATCAACGTAAATTGCTTGGTAATCCCCGTCAGTATCCACCCCCATAATACGGTGGCGTGTAGTTTGTGGCTTACGTGAAGTGATCGAGATCTTCTGACCTAAAATCTTGTTCAGTAGTGTTGATTTACCCACATTTGGGCGCCCAACAATAGCGATAAAGCCACAGTGCTGGTTTTCAGGTGAGCTTACCTCACCGGTTGATGCAAAAAATGCATCGATATCAAATTCGTTATCAGCCATTTGTTAACTGCTCTAGTGCCGTTTCAGCAGCCGCTTGCTCTGCCTTGCGGCGGCTGGTGCCTTTACCTATAACAGGCTGTCCAATACCTGCAACCTCACACGATACAGTAAATTCCTGATTGTGTGCTTCACCTTTAATATTAGTCACAGTATAGACCGGTAATGGCTTACGACGTCCTTGCAAGAATTCTTGCAAACGAGTCTTTGGATCTTTTTGTGACACGCCTGGCTTGATAGCCTCTAGGCGAGTTTTGTACCAGTTAAGGATAATGCCGCGAACCACTTCAATGTCGCTATCAAGATAGATAGCACCAATGATCGCTTCCACAGCATCAGCCAGAATGGAATCACGGCGGAAACCGCCACTTTTCAACTCACCTGGACCTAATTTTAAGTGATCTCCTAGCTCAAACTCTCGTCCAAGCTCTGCCAATGTATTGCCGCGAACCAAAGTCGCGCGCATACGGCTCATGTCACCCTCATTGACTTTCGGGAAACGATGATAAAGATCGTCAGCAATGACAAAACTTAAAATTGAATCGCCCAGAAACTCAAGACGTTCATTATGTTTTCCATTCGCACTGCGGTGAGTCAGTGCCAAATTGATAAGCTCAGCATCAACAAATTGGTAGCCAAGCTTTTTTTCTAGTTTCGATATTGGAGAATTCATACTCTCTCGTTAATTTTTAATTCTCTAAAAAGTTGGAGCTGCAACCTGCAACTCCAAGCATGCAAGAGAAGTTAGTTAATACCACCAATGCGGTTAAAACGCACACCAGTAGGAATCCAAGACGGTAACGCACTGTCTGAATCACGCTCAAATTCAAAGCTGATCCAAATCGCAACGGCTTTACCGACTAGGTTAGCTTCTGGAACAAAACCCCAGTAGCGACTGTCAGCACTGTTATCACGGTTATCACCCATCACAAAATACTGACCTTGTGGTACAACCCATTCGCTATTACCACCACGTGGATAATATTGTTCCACCGGATTACGTACGAGCGGATTGACTAAAATATTGTGCTCTACCGGACCGAGTTTTTCTTCCAGTTGCACCAACGGGATCCCGCGATCATTAAACGCACTTTCTTGAACGTTAGATAGCTTCACAGGCTCACAAACCGACATCCCAGCTTGTTGAATACACAGCTCTTTATTGCTGTTATAACGGATAAGGTCTCCCGGTAAACCAACCACACGCTTGATGTAGTCGATATTAGGTTGTGGTGGGTATTTGAATACCACAATATCACCACGCTCTGGCTTACCGGTTTCTACCAGTTGTTTGCGCCACACCGGATCTTTCAGGCCGTAAGCATACTTTTCAACCAGAATAAAATCCCCAACCAGAAGGGTTGGCATCATAGAGCCTGAAGGGATTTGAAATGGTTCATAAATAAACGAACGCAACACTAGGACAAAAGCAATAACAGGGAAAATAGAAACACTATTTTCAACCCACCATGGCTGAGCTTTGACTTTTTCAGCCATTGCCGCGTCTAGGCCATTTGTTTGCGCCTCAACATCAGCAACTTTCGCTGCTCTTTTCTTTGCCCATACCAGCTTCTCTAATGTCCAGACTATCCCCGTTACCAACGTAACGATGACTAGAATAAGTGAGAATGTATTCGCCATTGACTTCCCTTATCTTAAAAACACGAAAGTGAAAGAGCCGAAACCCTTTCACTTACTTTAATATCTACCGTCTTATGACAGACAAGAGTGACAGATAGTTCAACTCTAGTCTTTACCAACATGAAGAATCGCTAGGAACGCTTCTTGAGGCAGTTCGACGTTACCGATCTGCTTCATACGTTTCTTACCTTCTTTCTGTTTCTTCAGAAGTTTCTTCTTACGGCTCACGTCACCACCGTAACATTTCGCAATTACGTTCTTACGTAGCTGCTTAACGGTTGAACGGGCGATGATGTGGTTACCAATTGCCGCTTGAATCGCAATATCAAACATCTGGCGAGGAATGAACTCTTTCATCTTCTCAACCAGCTGACGACCACGAGTCTGAGATTGATCCTTGTGAGTGATCATTGCCAGCGCATCAACAGTGTCACCGTTTAGAAGCACATCAACACGAACCATGTTAGATGCTTCAAAGCGTTGGAAGTTGTAATCAAGCGATGCGTAGCCACGAGATGTCGACTTCAAGCGGTCAAAGAAATCCAATACCACTTCTGCCATTGGAATATCGTACGTCACAGCAACTTGGTTGCCGTGGTAAACCATATCTACCTGAACGCCACGCTTCTCAACACACAGAGTAATTACGTTACCTAAGTACTCTGAAGGGACAAGGATATTACAGCGAGCGATAGGCTCACGGATTTCTTCGATATCGTTAACAGCAGGTAGCTTAGCCGGGCTATCGACATATAGAAGATTACCGTTGGTCTCTTCAACTTCGTACACTACGGTTGGCGCTGTTGTGATCAGATCGAGATCATATTCACGCTCTAGACGCTCTTGGATAATTTCCATGTGCAGCATACCAAGGAAGCCACAACGGAAGCCAAAACCAAGTGCTGCTGAGTTTTCTGGCTCATAGAATAGAGACGCATCATTCAGGCTAAGCTTGCCTAGCGCGTCACGGAAGTTTTCATAGTCATCAGAGGATACTGGGAATAGGCCCGCGTATACCTGAGGTTTTACTTTCTTAAAGCCTGGTAATGGAGAGTCACAACCGTGTTTAGCTAGCGTTAGCGTATCGCCCACTGGCGCGCCTAAGATATCTTTGATACCACAGACAACCCAGCCTACTTCACCTGTGCGCAAGATATCTGTATCGACCTGTTTAGGTGTGAAGATACCAAGACGGTCCACACCCCATACTTGGCCAGTGCTCATCACTTTGATCTTGTCGTTCTTCTTCAGTTCGCCGTTCTTAATACGAACCAGAGAAACGACACCGAGGTAGTTATCAAACCACGAGTCAATAATCAGTGCTTGTAGTGGTGCTTCAGGATCACCTTCTGGTGCCGGAATAGCAGAAACGATGTTCTCAAGTACATCATCAACACCGATACCTGTTTTCGCACTACAACGAGTCGCTTCCATCGCATCAATACCAACGATTTCTTCGATCTCTTCCGCGACACGCTCAGGGTCTGCAGCAGGAAGGTCAATCTTGTTGAGGATTGGCACAACCTCTAGATCCATTTCGATCGCAGTGTAACAGTTAGCAAGAGTTTGAGCCTCTACACCCTGACCTGCATCAACAACCAATAGAGCACCTTCACATGCGGCTAGAGAACGTGATACTTCATATGCGAAGTCAACGTGTCCCGGAGTATCGATGAAGTTCAACTGATAAGTTTCACCATCTTTAGCGGTGTAGTTTAGCGTCACACTCTGTGATTTGATGGTGATACCACGCTCGCGCTCTAGATCCATGGAGTCCAGAACCTGTGCGGCCATTTCACGGTCGCTTAATCCACCACATACTTGGATTAAACGGTCTGATAGGGTCGACTTACCATGGTCGATGTGGGCGATAATCGAAAAATTACGAATGTGCTTCATGATTTGGTGTGACTAAACTCTTATAAATGGGGACAAGAAAAGCCGTCTTGTGACGGCATTTCAATCAAGTTGGCAGATTCTACCCAATTTCTAGCCGCTTCGCACTAGCTAATTGGTTCGCCCAGAACTCTAAGTAACACGACATTTTGTGAGGACTCATGTTCCTGTTTCCTTGCCAGTCGCTTAGCAAGCACGATTCCACCAGCGGTAAACAGGAGAGCATTTAAAATAACGACGCCTTCACCAGCACTTAATAATGGTGCTAGCCACCATTGTCCAATCAAAGTTCCGATAATTAACGCAAATAACGGTACTAAATACACCAGCGCGGCTGAAAACAGTAAGCTCTTCTCAGGTAAGCCAATCTCAACAACCTGCCCTTCTCGTACCGCTTTGCGAGTTTTTAGCTGCCAGTGTAACTGCTTACTTCCAACCGCTTTTGAAACAATTCCTGTTCCACAGCTTTTCTGAGAAGCGCAACTAGAGCAGCTGGTTTGCTGCTCACAGTTGAGCTCTACTTGATAACCATCAGGGTGAGAGCTCACTGCAGCGACAGTTGCAAGTGCGGTCATCATTGAGCTGGTACCGGCTTAAATGTGACAGATTGTGCAATACGTTTTGCCGTTGCAGGAGGAATATCTCCAATCACAGAGATTTCTGCATTCCCCTTCACGTAACTATGAAGTGTTCTGCGGCCTTGGCGAACCAATTGACCTTTCAGTGAATGATTATCGCTGTTGGAAACATAGACGGAAAAGTTAAACAAACCATCACTGTACATCTGGCTTTCAACCATTCGCTCTGTGACGGACATGCGATAACGATTGAGCTCTTTGGGTTCAAATCCATCCGGGATCCACCCTACACTCCAAAACGTTTCACGCAGATTGCCTTTTGGCAAAGAGAGAACCTCAGGTAATTTGGCGTCATTTAAGCCACTTAAGATATCCGCAATACGATCATTCACGCTGTAAGAAATCGTACGATATTGCTCTAATATCTCACCATCACGGTCAACGAGATCTGCGCGTAGCGGTAGTTTGCTCTTTTCATCGACCCACAAGACGTAGGAATATCGCAAGCCATCTTTTGGAACCACGCGTAATACTTGACATGCTGTTCCCGCTTCGCGAGCACGTCCTACCTGAACAAAGTCATAGTAACGGCTGAGCTGTTCAACATCCGAGTTCAATAAAGGAATGGTTGGCGCAACCATGTTGCCAGATTCGATGGTGAAAGGTTCTGCACCGGTTTCAATATAGCTGATCTCCTTGCCTCGACGGATCACTTCTCTCATCGGGCCACTGAGATAAACAAGGTGCGCAAGCTGCTGGTCGCTCTCCTTAGGACGGGCGTGGCGATACAGCAACGGTTCGATACTGTTCTTCTTGATTAAGATATAAGACAGTTCGAAATTTAAGTGCTGACTGGCTTCGTTCATTTGATGTAACAAAGCCTCCGCAGGTTTGTCATCTGCAAAGGCTGTGTTTACATTCAAACTGAGCAGTGTCAGCACACTGATCAGAATTTTTCTCATTCAATTACCGCTTCAGGCTGATCAATATGATCATTACTCTCGCTGTTAAGTCTAAGCTGAAGTTCATAATCTTGCAGCATTGCGTTAATACGACGTCGCTGCTCTTGAACATTCACTTCATTAACTTGCTTTTCCACAGAGTCACGCGTCAAGCTCACAGGCTCTGCGCTGCCAGAAAATGGAATAGTCTGCAAAACAGGCAGTTGGTCAGCTTCAGGCTGGGAAGGATCGCTACCGCCATATTGCTGCACACCTAAAATAACAGCCAATGATACACACGCAGCCACAGCAACCTGACCAAATTGAGTTAACCAAGCAGGAAGTTGACGACGAGCTTGCGCAGGTGTCGGTTGAGCTTCTTGAGCAAGCTCCGTAACCTGAGCACTACGGCGTGTTTCTAGAGCACTATGAGCGGGCTCAGCTTCTAATGCTAAAGCAACACTTTCAGCTATATTCCACTCCGGTTTTTCAGGAGCTTCACCTCGCATGACATCACCAATTAAATGGTAATTTTTCCAAGCTTGCAGGCTTTCTTGGTCACGCTCTAAATCACTAATTAGAGCTTTATCAACCAACTCCCCATCCATGAGTGCTGAAAGTTTTTCTTTGTCAGCCATTATCTCTCACCATTTTAGTTACTGGTTCATCGTTGCAATAGAGGTTGAATCTTTTTCTCAACCGCTTCACGAGCTCGGAAGATACGCGAACGTACCGTTCCTACAGGGCAATCCATGACCGCTGCAATTTCCTCATAGCTTAAGCCATCTAACTCGCGCAACGTCATTGCGGTTTTTAAATCATCTGGTAGTGCCTCAATGGCACTGAAAACTACTTGTTTCAATTCTTTTGACAACGTTAAGTTCTCAGGGTTCGAAATTTCTTTTAACGCACTGCCAGTTTCGTAATATTCAGCTTCTTCAGTATCCACATCTTGTGCTGGAGGTCGTCGACCTTGGGCAACAATGTGGTTTTTCGCAGTATTTACAGCAATTCGATATAACCAAGTATAGAACGCACTCTCACCTCGAAAGCTTGGTATCGCTCTATACGCTTTAATAAAAGCTTCCTGTGCTACATCAGGTACATCACCAGGATTATTGATGTAGCGTGAAATTAGATTGCATACCTTGTTTTGGTAACGCAAAACTAACAGGTTAAACGCTTGCTTATCTCCACTCTGAACTCGCTCAATTAACACCTGATCGGTCAGCTGCTCGTTCATTCGAGCGTATACTCCTATCGTTATTAACCCCTATCCTCTCAGATATGAGCATTAATTATGCAAAATGTAGTATTGACACCACCGCTTACTTGAGCACTATTGTGACCCAAGAATAAAAAGAAAGTTCAAAGTTTCTTTAAACTTTGTCAATTATGTCGGCCAAGCGATGTGTCCGTTACTTTCGATGCTCAAATTCTGGGGATCAAAGTGACGAAAAGCAATGGTATTTACAAAGAAATGCTTGTGATGCAGTGGTATCATTAAGCAATGATTGTTCGCAAAAGAGTTGGATAACTCTACACTAACTCAGGATTTTAAAAGTTTTATGAACGCAAACCGAGAACATCTTTGTGATGTGTTAGTGATAGGTAGTGGTGCCGCAGGCCTGTCTCTAGCATTGCGTGTAGCCAAACATAGCAAAGTCATCGTACTTAGTAAGGGCCCTCGTAGTGAAGGCGCGACATACTACGCTCAAGGCGGTATTGCCGCCGTATTCGACGAGTCAGACAGCATTGAATCTCATGTTGAAGATACCTTGATTGCCGGTGCTGGCATCTGCGAACAAGAGACCGTCGAGTTTATAGCAGAAAATGCAAAAGAGTGTGTTCAGTGGCTGATCGATGGTGGGGTGCCATTTGATCGTGAAGATGACGACAGCGACGAAGCGCCTCGTTATCACCTAACTCGCGAAGGGGGTCATAGCCACCGCCGTATACTCCATGCTGCAGATGCAACGGGCATGGCAATGCAAACCTCGCTGCAAGATAACGTACACAACCACCCAAATATTACGATTTTAGAACGACACAACGCTTTAGATCTGATCACTGAAGATAAAGTTGGCGGCGACAAAAATAAGCTCATTGGTGCGTATATTTGGAATCGCAATGAAGAACATGTCGAGACAGTTCGTGCTAAGTTCGTGGTCCTAGCCACTGGCGGTGCCTCTAAGGTTTATCAGTACACATCAAACCCTGATGTTTCCTCCGGTGATGGTATAGCAATGGCTTGGCGTGCAGGATGCCGCGTTGCCAACTTAGAGTTTAACCAGTTTCATCCTACCTGCCTGTACCACCCAGAAGCACGAAACTTCCTACTGACTGAAGCGTTACGTGGTGAAGGCGCATACTTGCGACGTCCTGATGGCTCTCGTTTTATGCCTGACTTTGATGAGCGAGCAGAACTCGCGCCACGCGATGTGGTAGCACGCGCAATAGACTTTGAAATGAAACGTCTGGGTGCAGATTGCATGTACCTCGACATCAGCCATAAACCTGCGGATTTCATTGAGAAACACTTCCCAACCATCTACATGCGCTTGCAAGATCTCGGTATCGATATGACCAAAGAGCCGATCCCAGTCGTACCAGCAGCACACTACACCTGCGGTGGTGTCATGGTCGATCAACACGGGCAAACGGATGTCAAACAATTGTACGCGATTGGTGAAGTCAGTTATACGGGCTTACATGGCGCGAACCGTATGGCATCAAACTCCTTACTTGAATGTGTGGTTTATGCTTGGTCTGCGGCCAATGACATTATTAAGCACCTTAATGATGTGGAAATGCCACCTTCATTGCCAGCCTGGGATGAAAGCCAAGTACTATGTAGCGATGAAGAGGTGGTGATCCAACACAACTGGCATGAACTACGTCTGTTTATGTGGGATTACATGGGGATAGTGCGTACGGATAAACGCCTAGAGCGTGCACTACGTCGTATTCAATTGCTTCAGCAAGAAACACATGAGTACTACAGCAACTTCCGTGTTTCAAACAACCTTCTGGAACTGCGTAACTTATTGCAAGTCGCCGAGCTCATGGTTCGCTGTGCTATGCAGCGTAAAGAAAGCCGCGGCTTACATTATACGTTGGACTATCCAGAGCTGGCGGAAGACAGCGGGCCGACCATTTTAGAGCCAAATAAATAACAAAAGGGGCTATTGCCCCTTTTTTAATATCACAATTAATTGTCGATACTTAGCTTCACTCACACTATCTCGCCACAACAATCCTCGACTGCCATCATCAAACGTCAATCGGATAAACCAATTCACATAAGTAAAATTTACTTTGATGACTCGCTTTGTGTTCTCTGATATTGAAAACTCTTCGTCTTTTACGTCAATAGGGCCAGTCAAAGGTAACACTAGCCAAGCCAAATGACTAAAAGCGTACCTTAGGATGAATAGCAATACGAAACAGGAAGCGGATAAAGGAAGATTTGATACAACAATAAAATGAATGGCCAACATCAGTATAATGAAATTGACCATAAGATTTTGAAAAGAATAGGATGCAAAAAGCTTAACGCACCTTGCTGAGATTATGGGCGACAATTTTATCTACCATTGCAGCGTGACTGAGGTTTTCGCTTCGTCCATGCCCCATAATCCAAGTAAACAAATCCGGGTCATCGCACTCTAATAAATAAACAAAATCACGTTGCTCGGCTTCAGTGAGCTGTTCAAAACACTCTTCAAAAAAAGGCATAATGACAACGTCAAGTTCCAACATACCACGGCGGCATGCCCACTTAACACGTGCTTTTTCTTCAGCGGTATACATTATAATTCCTCACCTTATCGGTTATTTGCGCCGAGTGTAACAGCCAATTCTAGTGACAACTAGTATCTCAATCACACTCCGGAGCAAGCTAACACTTTTCCCGTAACAAGTTGTGGTTGTTTATCCTTGGCTTTAACCAGTAACATAAGGGGATTAGAAAGCGATAAGGTAACCAAAAATGGATTGGCAAACCCTTTTTTCACCATTAACTATTTCAGAAAAAGATGACATCCCGGCGTTAACCCTAACCCACTTAAAATCGTGGGGAGCGGTAGTGATGACGGGGGATGACAAAAAATCTTACTTACAGGGCCAAGTAACCTGTGATGTAGTACAGCTGAAGGAAGAAGCCTCGACCTTTGGCGCTCATTGCGATGCTAAGGGCAAAGTTTGGAGTGTTTTCCGCCTATTTCATCACAATCATGGTTATGCCATGTTTCAGCCAAAATCAGCAATAGCAACAGAACTCACAGAACTTAAAAAGTACGCTATTTTTTCTAAAGTAGAGATCAATGAAAGCAGCGATATTGCTTTTGGTCTTATCGGCGATAATGCTACCCAATGGGTTGACGCTCATAGTGACCAACGTGGTGATGTTCGGCCGATCCATGGAGGAACGGCTGTTAAAGTTGATCCTCAACGTTGGTTGCTCTTAATTGAGAGCGCACAAGTCGCCTCTTTATTGGAAGATGATACGCTGGTAAAACATGATGAATCCCTGTGGCGACGCTTTGATATCCAATCTGCACTTCCGATATTAGAAGCCGAACAACAAAATGAACACATTCCTCAAGCTATCAACCTGCAAGCACTCAATGGAATCAGCTTTAACAAAGGTTGCTACACTGGGCAAGAGACCGTAGCGCGTGCGAAATATCGCGGAATGAATAAACGCGCGATGTTCATCGTAAAAGGTGCCTTAGAGCAAGAGTCAGAAAGCCCTATCGAGCTGGAACGAGCAGTCGGCGACAACTGGCGTAGTGCAGGTACATTGTTAAGCCATTATCAGTTCTCCGATAACCACGCCGTTGGTCTTATCGTGCTACCCAATAACCTTGAGGCCGATACACAATTGCGGATAAAAAACCAACCACAGCTTATGTGGTCTATCGAAACGCTGCCCTACTCACTTGAAGATGAATAAAATGTTGACGACCAAGTTAACACAATATCTTGATGAGAAGCAGGTGGACTACCACCTGCTGCCCCACCGCTCGCCCGCTATCAATATTGAAGATGCAGCACAACAACGAGGGGTTCGCCCCGCACAGATGGTCAAATCTATTCTGTTGCGAGACATGGGAAATAACTACGCACTTGCCTGTGCACCGGGCGATCAATCGGTTGACCCTAAAAAAGTCCGAGCCTTCTTAGAATGTCGACGCATGACTTGTGTCGATTTATCCCAAGTTTCCGACATTACCGGCTATCAAATTGGAACGGTAACGCCTTTACTGCTCTCAACACCAATGCCTATTATCTTCGACAGTCAAATCCTACTAGAAGAGATTGTTACTATAAGTAGCGGCTCTCCAATGGCAGGTATTGCACTTCATCGGGATGCGCTCATCAAATTATGCAGCCCTCACTTTGCAGCTATATGTCGGTAAGCACAATGTAATCGTTTACTTTATTACAGAGATTGGAGATCTACTTCGCAGTATGCGATGTTATAAGATAAATTATTATTCAATTTATCAGCATAAGTAGTCATGGATGTTTTTTTAGACTATGCTCATATCGTTGGTTAAAGTTCAAACAATTTGAAGTTGTTTTAGTAAACACAGCCACTATGAACGGTAATGCCATAGTCTAGGCGTGTTGAACCTTCTCCAACGAAAAAGTGAATCCACTGATTGTTTCAGGACATCCACTTTTTGTGTAATGCATCTGTGACTATTCGCCCGCCAATGTCTGCGGGCTTTTTTTTGTTTTCAATATATTTACAGCAAATTAGCACGTTGTTAAGAAAATAAACTATTCTTTATATTGTCATAATCTTAAGGCTTAATAGCTGATAGATAAAAAAGAACGCAGTTCCAGCTCGAAAAAAGAAATGAGGTAAAAATCACACTGAACCGGATATTTATACAAAAATATGCTTACGACAGCACAGATATCCTAGAAAGTCAGTTAAAAATGCACAATCCCCTAACACAATCACACAAATTAATGAGGGGCTTTCGTATAATTCGCGGTGCTTGCCAACAATAAGGAAAAATATATGAGACTGTTTAAGCGCTATACTCCAAGTATGATTGCTAAACACGTAAGTAGGCTATTTAAGGGAAGAATTTATATATATGGCGTTGGTCGATTTGAGTTTGATAACGGTAAGCTCATTTTGCCAGAAAGAGCAGAGCAACGGCATTTTCAAGCGGTAAAAGAAATCAATCAGGAAATAATGAAACTACGCTGTGCATATGCTTAAGCAAGAATTAAAAAAGGTTGGCGTTTGCCAACCTTTTTGCTTTCTACACTTCGACAGTAGTCACTGGGTATTTTGCCAGATCAGGTAAACGTCCTTTTAATCCCAATGCGCGCTTCATGATCTCATCTTTAGCACCTGGTAATTGACCTGCCAGTGTCATTCCAAGCCCTCGGATGAGTTTTTTCGCAGGATTCCCGCCTTCAAATAGGTCTCGGAAACCTTGCATTGCCGCAATCATTTTGGCCGCTTCGGCTTTGCGCCAACGCTCGTAAGCACGCAAGTTGCGTTTCGCACCAATGTCTTCTCCTTGCTGCCACAATGCCAATACTTCTTGAGCTAAGCTTGCAGCATCCAGCAGACCTAAATTCACCCCCTGCCCTGCAAGTGGATGAATGGTATGTGCAGCATCACCCACGAGAGCAACTCGTTCTGTAACAAAATCGCGTGCATAACGCATTTTTAATGGAAAAGCATAACGATCACCAACGACTTCGCACAGTCCCAGACGAGCATCAAACTCAGCCGTTAGAACTTTATTGAACTCAGCTTCGGACATCGCCACTAAACGCTCAGCTCGTCCTGGCTCCGTCGACCATACAATCGAACTCATGTTGTCTTGTGACATAGGTAAGAAAGCCAATGGTCCCTGAGGCGTAAACACCTGACGAGCAACCTTAGCGTGATGATCATGGGTGCGTATGTTCGCCACCAAAGCACTATGGCCATAGTCCCAGTGAGTTAAAGGAATACCTTGCTGCTGACGAAGCCATGAGTTTGCTCCATCCGCACCAACCACCAGCTTTGCAGTTAACGCCTGACCACTATCAAGAGTTAACCAAGCTTCACTTTCTCCAACAGCGATCGTGCAGCACTTTGCTGGCATGAATAAGGAAACATTGTCCAAACGTTTAACTTGCTCAAGCAGAGCAAGTTGAATCACCCGGTTCTCAACGATATGACCTAGATCAGGCTGAGCGAATTCATTTGCATTAAACTCGATTCGAGCAAAACTGTCTTGTTCCCAAACCTCCATTGCAGAGTATGGCGCAGCACGACGAGAAACAATCCCTTCCCACGCATTGAGGTTACGTAAAATATTCTCACTTGAGCGGCTCAATGCTGACACTCTGACATCTGGTAACTCATTCAGTTGCGAATCGGGAGTACTTGCTTCAATGACGGCAATCCTAAGTTCTGAGTCTTTAAATGCGGCCGCTAACGCTAAACCTACCATTCCCCCACCAACAATGGCGATATCAACACTTTGCATCATTCTTTACATCCTACTCTTCTGTTTAGCGAGCAACTAAACCCAATGTTCTTTGTAACAGCGGGGCTTTAAGCACGCCACAGTTATCCATCATTGCTAAACCAAGGTTGCGACCAATCCTCATACTCAAATAGTCATTTGAGAACAGGTGAACCAAGGTTGAGGTCATGGTAATGGTTTTTTCTCTGTCATCTTCACGTCGCTGCTGAAAACGACTTAACACTTGATACGCACCAGGATCGCAACTTGATGCCGTAATTTCCTCAGCCAGTGAGGCGACATCTCGAATCCCTAAGTTGAACCCTTGACCCGCAATCGGATGGAGTGTTTGTGCAGCATTGCCAACCGCGGCAAAACGGTGAGAGATGATCTGCTGACGATAACGAAGCACCAAAGAATAGCTCGCGCGCTGCCCAACCTTGGTCATTCGCCCTAAACGCCAGCCAAATGCCTGTTGAAGTGCCTCAAGGAAAGCGGTGTCCTCTAATGCCATCACCCTCTTTGCCTCAGCAGGAGGAAGGCACCAAACCAATGACATGCGTTCATCACTCATTGGCAGTAAAGCAACAGGACCGTGTTCAGTAAAGCGTTCAAAGGCACGCCCTGAATGAGCTTCAGCAGTACAAATATTGGCGATGACCGCTACTTGCCCAAAATCATGTTCACTCAAGGTTAAGCCGATTTGTTCACAGCATGGGGATACCGCACCGTCAGCTGCAACAAGTAACTTACCCTGTATCACCTCGCCGCTTTCCAGCGTCACCTTTGTGCTCTGTGGCGTACGCTCAACTTCAGCAACTGCCTCTGGGCACAACAATGTGATCTTATTGTGTTGTGATAAGCGCTGAGCATAGATCCGCCCAATATCTGCAAGCTCAACCACGTAACCAAGGGCAGACACATTTAATTCTTGGTTTGATACTTCGGTCATGCCCGCATGACCACGATCTGAGACATGAATATGTTCAATAGGTGTTGCAGCCGAAGCAATCGCGTTCCAAAGATCAAATTTTTTGAGTAATTCAACCGTACCGTATGACAACGCAATCGAACGAGAATCAAACCCCGGATGTACTTGGTGATCAGTCTCAAATTGCTCGACAACCGCCACCGACAGCTTTCCTTTACTATAATGATCCAATGCAAACGCGAGGGTCATACCCGCCATCGCGCCACCGGCAATAATGACATCAAATTGCTTCATAGCAGACTCTTAGTGAATAGTTGGAGCAGCTTCTTTCGCTTCTGGCTTTTGACCAAACTCCGCATGAATAGTCAGTACACAAACCTTAACATGCTCTATCACCTGCTCCATGAGTTGAGCTTGTTCTTGCAGATCGTCATCTTCATCAATCCCTAACTTAGCGATTTCTTCGAGATCAGTAAGCGCCTCTTTCACATCTTTAGACGCCTTTTTTAGCTCAACACCAATAAGGCCAAGGCCAGAAATAAAGTGGTTTACCCAATCCGCAACGCCATCAGCGATATCAAAGAGACTAGCGCTTGCTTCTTCATCCGGCAGTAATAGAGATAGCTCCATTGCCGTACCGGTCAGCTCTTCTTTGGTCAATGCCAACGCTTGTTTTGCTTGTTGCAGCGCCTTATCCGGCCATCCCATACCATCATTGGTATAATCAAAAATAATCGGCTGCCAACTTTCATCATTTAGGCTAAGCCCACCACTTAGCATCCCCGTTAACAAGCCATGCATTTCCGAGGGATTCACTGCCAGTCCAGCAGATTGAAGTTCAGTTGCTGCAGTTAAATAATCAGGGAGAGAGTTTTTGCTCATAGGAAGGCCTAAATTTGGGTAAATAAAGTCAATCGTACCACTTCGTCAGGTCATGGAAAACGCCGTACAATGCAATTGTGGATAGCTTTTACACAATTTGTCCAATTACTGTGTCATTCTGCGCTGAATTGACAATGCTGACAGGGAAAAGCTTGAATCTTATTATCGCTTTTCCTATAGTTTCCTCCTCGATGGTGCCATGAGTCATCATCTGAATTAAGCGTGTAGAGTCAATATGAGCAATCAAGCGGTAGAAGTTGAAATCTTAGGTAAACTTACTCGAGTGAACTGTCCTCCTGGGCAGGAAGAGTCGTTGCTATTAGCGGCGCAAGATCTCGACAACCGTCTGAAAGACATGACATCAAAAACGAAAGTGACCAACGAAGTTCACCTACTCACGATCGCTGCGCTAAACTTTTGTTATGAGCTAAGAGCAAAAAACTCAAATGCTGAACAAGAGCAAAATCAAATAACTGAGCGTATGGAACAGCTCACTGCATCACTTGAAGATGTACTTAGTAAAGTTAAGACCGGACAGCCATAACCTTTACTGCAACAAGCATTTTACCCTGGAGTGTTCGTGAGGGGATTACGTCCCTGAGCCGATAAGCAATACCTAAGGGTTAGTACTTGGTAGCTATTGAGCAAGCTCGGCAAGTACCGAGAAGCCTACGGTTATCATTGCTGATCCGCCTTGAACCAGCTGGTTCAAGGGTCAACATTCTCCAACGGCACTCTGGGGTATCTCTACACTAAGGTACCTTCACAAATGGGTATCATTATGCATCTATCCAGACAAGATTTTCGAAAACAGATCCGAGAAAAACGCAATCAGCTACCAAGCGATGTGCAATTTCAGGCGGGATTAGATTTAGTTCGGCAATTTAACAAGCTTACCGAATACCAAACACTCCATCATGTCGCGTTATACCTTTCCTCCGATGGCGAAGTCGATACCAAACCATTAATTGAAAAAATGTGGTTAGATGGCATCCAAACCTACCTCCCTGTATTGCATCCTTTTTCTAAAGGTCACTTACTCTTTCTTCATTACACTCCTGAGACGCCTCTCACCTTCAATAAATACGGCATTCTAGAACCCATTTTAAATCAAACCTTAACCAAGCCTGTCGCTGAACTCGATATGATCTGCACGCCTCTGGTGGGGTTTGACTCGCAAGGACATCGCCTTGGTATGGGTGGTGGCTACTATGACCGAACGTTAGAAACTTGGTTTAAAAGTGGCGTCGGGCCTAAACCTGTTGGGCTGGCTCATAATTGCCAACATGTTGAGCGCCTTCCTATTGAGAAATGGGATGTACCTCTACCCAAAATAGTGACACCAAGCCAGATCTGGCAATGGGAATCTTAAGCTCGACTCGCTATAATCTCGCCGATATTTGTTACTTCACCTTCATCAAATCAGGAGATGAGCATGACTCAAGATGAAATGAAAAAAGCAGCTGGTTGGGCGGCGCTGAAATACGTTGAGAAAGGTAGCATTGTGGGTGTCGGCACCGGTTCAACAGTCAATCACTTCATCGATGCACTTGGTTCAATCAAAGAAGATATTAAGGGTGCAGTATCAAGCTCTGAAGCATCGACAGAAAAACTAAAAGCACTGGGCATTGAAGTGTTTGATTGTAACGACGTAATCAAACTTGATGTGTACGTCGATGGCGCAGACGAAATCAATGCGACTCGCGATATGATCAAAGGTGGCGGTGCCGCATTAACGCGTGAAAAGATTGTTGCAGCACTGTCTGACAAATTTATTTGCATTGTAGATGATACCAAAGCCGTCGATATCCTAGGTGAGTTCCCATTACCAGTAGAAGTGATTCCAATGGCTCGTTCTTACGTGGCTCGTGAGTTGGTGAAGCTTGGTGGCGATCCGGCTTACCGTGAGGGTGTGATCACTGACAACGGCAATGTGATTCTGGATGTCCATCACCTTAAAATTACCAACCCGAAAGAGCTGGAAGATAAGATCAACGGTATCGCAGGCGTTGTTACTGTTGGCTTATTCGCTCACAGAGGTGCAGATGTGGTGATCACAGGAACTCCAGAAGGCGCTAAAATCGAAGAATAAATAATTAGAAGTTAGTAAATTTCTGTTATTTCATTACAAGCGGCACCTATATGTGCCGTTTTTTCTGCTCTTTATATTAAAAAGTATGCCTTATTCCGTAATTTTCTTACCCAAACTGTATTTTTTTTGTTAAGTTAGTTGGAAGAAGACGCACAGGGAAAACGTTTGCGTCCCTATAAAACAATGGCAAAAGTCACTTTTGATTCACCATATTTATGATGTGCGCCAATTTAGCCCCACCTTCCCATTTTAAGGACGAGAATAATGGCCAAAGTTTCACTGGAAAAAGATAAGATCAAGATTCTACTTCTAGAAGGTCTTCACCCATCTTCTGTGGAAGTGCTTCAATCGGCAGGTTATACCAACATCGAATACCACAAAGGCTCCCTTCCGGAAGAAGAATTGCTTGAAGCGGTAAAAGATGTCCACTTCATTGGTATTCGCTCCCGAACTAATCTTTCACAAGAAGTAATCGATGCAGCAGAAAAGCTGGTTGCTATTGGTTGCTTCTGTATTGGTACCAACCAAGTCGATCTTAATGCCGCTGCAAAACGTGGTATTCCAGTGTTTAACGCCCCATTCTCCAACACACGTAGTGTTGCTGAGCTTGTGCTAGGCCAAATCCTATTGTTGCTTCGTGGCATTCCAGAAAAGAACGCACTAGCTCATCGTGGTATTTGGAAGAAAAGTGCCGACAACTCCTATGAAGCACGTGGTAAACGCCTTGGTATCATTGGGTATGGCCACATTGGCACCCAGCTTGGCATCATTGCCGAAAACTTAGGGATGCGCGTTTATTTCTACGATATTGAAAATAAACTCTCTCTCGGTAACGCCACTCAAATCCCAACCATGAGTGAGCTACTCAATAAATGTGATGTTATTTCTCTGCACGTGCCGGAAACGCCAGAGACAAAAAATATGATGGGTGCAGAAGAGTTTGCTCGTATGAAGCCGGGCGCAATTTTCATTAATGCCGCCCGCGGCACTGTGGTTGATATCGAAGCGTTATGCCACACCATGGAGTCAGGGCATCTATCTGGCGCTGCAATTGACGTATTCCCTGTTGAGCCGAAAACAAATGTTGACCCATTTGAATCGCCACTACAGCAATTCGATAATGTAATCCTAACGCCTCACGTTGGTGGCTCAACACAAGAAGCCCAAGAAAATATCGGTGTAGAGGTCGCAGGAAAGTTAGCGAAATACTCAGATAATGGTTCAACGCTTTCAAGTGTTAACTTCCCTGAAGTATCACTACCAGAGCATCGCGACTGCTCACGTTTGCTCCACATTCACCAAAACCGTCCCGGTATTTTGACGCAAATTAACACTATCTTTGCTGAAGAAGGGATCAACATTGCTGGCCAGTATCTACAAACAGCATCAGACATTGGTTATGTGGTCATTGACGTCGAGTCTGAACGCTCAGAAGAAGCTCTGACAAAACTGAAAAGCATTGAAGGAACACTTCGCGCACGTATCCTGCACTAAGTAAATACATAACGAATCAAAAAAGCCACCGTCATTGCGGTGGCTTTTTTATTCAGTGATTAAGCAACGTTAAGGCTTCAATGCTCGTTCACCACGAGCAATACCGACAACGCCACTTCTTGCCACTTCAATAACATCCGTCACTTCTGAAATTGCCTGAATAAATGCATCTAATTTTTCACTGGTTCCTGCTAACTGTACGGTGTATTGCGAGGCCGTCACATCAACGATCTGGCCACGGAAAATATCAGCAGTGCGCTTTACCTCAGCTCGAGCAAAACCACTGGCTTTCACCTTCACCATCATCAGTTCACGCTCAATATGATCAAACTCCGTCACTTCTTGTACTTTCAGTACATCAATGAGCTTATGAAGTTGCTTTTGGATCTGCTCAAGTTCCATTTCATCAGACACTGTGGTCACATTGATCCGTGATAAGGTTTCATCATCGGTCGGAGAAACTGTCAGAGATTCAATGTTGTAGCCACGCTGAGAAAACAGGCCAACAACACGAGACAGTGCACCAGGCTGGTTTTCTAGTAGTAGTGAAATAATGTGTCTCATATTACGTGCGCTCCGTTTTGCTCAACCACATTTTATCCATACCCTCACCTTTGATCTGCATTGGGTACACATGTTCAGTTTCATCAACATTGATATCTACAAACACCAGACGATCTTTCATATCCAGTGCTTTTTGCAGCCCCTGTTCGAGCTGATCAACGCTTTCAATACGGATACCAACATGACCATACGCCTCAGCGATCGCAGCAAAGTCAGGTACAGAGCTCATATAAGAATTTGAATGGCGGCCTTGGTAAACAATGTCTTGCCACTGCTTAACCATGCCTAAGAATCGATTGTTTAGGTTAATAATCTTAACCGGAATGTCATATTGCATCGCAGTGGACAGCTCTTGAATATTCATCTGAATACTGCCATCCCCTGTTACAACGACTACCTCTTCATCGGGAAGTGCGTATTTCACTCCCATTCCCGCAGGTAAACCAAAGCCCATCGTGCCAAGGCCACCAGAGTTAATCCAGCGACGAGGCTTATTAAATGGGTAGTAGAGAGCCGCAAACATCTGGTGCTGCCCCACATCCGAAGCCACATAAGCATTACCCTTGGTGATCTTGTGCAGTGCTTCAATCACTTGTTGTGGCTTAATACGCTCAGACGATTTGTCATAAGCGAGGCAATTTCTATCTTGCCAAACTTTGATGTCATCCCACCAGCAATTGACGGCTTGCTGATCATTCGTGCCACCTTGTTCTTCAAGCAGAGTCAGCATGGTTGCTAACACTTTTTCCGCCGAACCCACAATTGGCAGATCCACTTTCACGTTCTTTGAAATTGAGGAAGGATCAATATCAATATGCATAACCTTGGCATTCGGGCAGTACTTCTCTAGGTTGTTGGTCGTGCGATCGTCAAAACGCACACCAATACCAAAGATCAAATCCGCTTCATGCATGGCCATGTTGGCTTCGTATTTACCATGCATACCAAGCATGCCTAATGAATTTTTGTGCGTTCCGGGAAAGGCACCTAAGCCCATCAAAGTGCTCACTACAGGTAAGTTTAAGCTTTCTGATAGCTGCAAGACTTGCTCATGAGCTTCAGAGATCACAGCACCACCACCTACATACAGTACTGGTTTTTTCGCCGCCAACAGCGCTTTAAGTGCTTTTTTGATCTGCCCTTTGTGGCCATTCGTCGTTGGCTTGTACGAGCGCATATTAATGCTTTCAGGGTATTGATAAGGGAGCTTGATCTGCGGGTTCATAACATCTTTAGGCAGATCAATAACAACTGGTCCTGGGCGACCCGTTGTCGAGATATAAAAGGCTTTTTTAACGATTTCAGGGATGTCTTCAGCTTTCTTGACTAAAAAACTGTGTTTTACGATAGGGCGAGAGACCCCAACGATATCACATTCTTGGAATGCATCATTACCAATCAGGTTTGTTGGCACGTTACCTGAAATCACAATCATCGGGATTGAATCCATATACGCAGTCGCAATCCCCGTTACAGTATTGGTTGCGCCTGGTCCAGAACACACAAGAACCACACCCGGTTTACCCGTAGCACGAGCGTAACCATCAGCCATGTGTGTCGCCGCTTGCTCATGGCGAACAAGCACGTGCTTAATTTGTTCGGTTTTTTCATGTAAAGCGTCGTAGATATCTAAAACAGAACCACCTGGATAACCAAAGATCTGTTCAACGCCTTCTTCGATCAGAGATTGCACCACCATCTCTGCGCCGGATAACATTGCTGCCATATTTTCTCCTTACCGGTTTCTTCATTACGTAAGGTCAACGCAATGGGCCGGTTTTACATAGTCGAGGTCTTATTTGTAGCCTAATTCGAAATACTTCCAGTTTTCGGCTATGTCTTGCCTTTGTCATAACAAAGTACAAGTGAACAAAACAAATGTAACGTGTTATTAGCATTGGGTCTATTGAGTGGTGTGTCACTTTTTAAACAAAATGCTATTTTTTAGAACAAAACCAGATGTAATGAGCAACACAGAACATTAAAGTGGAGTAAATACGCAGAAGTTGGAGGAAAAAAAGCCAATAATTTTACTTAACTTATTTATAACCAAGCCAAACTTTTGCGTGTCCTAAAGAAACGCCGGATACAAAAAAGCCCTCAGGAGTCAAAAACTCAGCTGAGGGCTTTTTAATCAATATGAAATTTAGTGATTGTTAAAGTGCTACTTCGTACTTTTATCTTTGTACATTTCTTCAATTTCATCCTGATAACGGTCGTTAATCACCTTACGACGCAGTTTTTGCGTCGGTGTTAACTCACCATCATCCATTGAAAAAGCTTTCGGTAGTAATTTAAACGTCTTCACTTGTTCAAATTTTGCGAGTTCTTTTTGTAGCTCATTCACACGCTGCTCGAACATTTCCACAACCTGATGATGTTTAATCAGCTCTAATCGATCGTGATACTTAATGTTCAGCTCTTTCGCGTACTCTTCTAGGCTATCGAAACAAGGCACAATTAGCGCAGAAACAAATTTTCGTGTGTCCGCAATAATTGCAATCTGCTCAATGAAATGGTCTTTACCAATCGTCCCTTCGATCATTTGTGGAGCAATGTACTTACCACCTGAGGTTTTCATCAGCTCCTTGATACGATCGGTAATGAATAGGTTGCCATTTTCATCAATATGACCCGCGTCCCCTGTTTTTAAGAAGCCGTGCTCATCAAAGGTCTTGGCCGTTTCTTGCGGCATTTTGTAATAACCACGCATCACCATCGGGCCACGGACTAAAATCTCGTTATTTTCACCAATTTTAACTTGTGCACCGGGCATAGCCATGCCGATTGAGTCAGGGTCAAAACATTGATCATCCCAACACGAGATTGTCGCTGTGGTTTCCGTCATCCCATAGCCCAGTTTCACGTTAATTCCGATAGCATGGAAAAAACGGCCAATGGTTTCATCTAGCTTCGCTCCACCGCATGGCATGAATTTGATATTGCCACCAAGCAGCGCACGTAGTTTAGACAACACCAGTTTATCGGCAAGGTTATAGGCTTTGGTCAGCATAAGTGACGGCTTACGGCCTTCTTGATGGCAAACCGACATCTTCGCGCCCATGTTTACTGCCCAAGTGAATAACACCTTACGAATAAACGGAGCTTTAGAGACCTTTTCATGAATGGCAGAGAAGATCTTCTCATAGAAACGAGGAACGGCACACATTACCGTTGGACGGATCTCACTGAGGGCTTCTCTGACTTGCATGGTGTCTTTCAGGTAACAGTTGGTGCCACCTTTGTAGAGAACATAGAAAGTCCACGCACGCTCAAACACATGTGATAGTGGTAAGAAACACAAAGAAACATCTTCAGGAGTCAGGCTCAAACGCTGATCATGACCTTTAAGCTGAGCGTCGATGTTCGCGTAATCAAGCATCACACCCTTAGGCTGCCCTGTTGTACCTGAGGTATAAATGAGGGTAAACAGATCATCAATATTGGCTTGCTCAAGGCGAGTTTCCAATTCAGCGCGATCAGCGGCTTTTCCTTGTTCAATGAAACATTGCCAGTTCATCGCATGAGGGTGCGCTTTAAGATCAATCTCATCACCCATTGCCACGATCAGCTCAAGCTGTTCACATTCATCAAAAATACTTACCGCAGCGTCAAATTGCGGCTGTTCACCAACAAACAGGACTTTCGCATCTGCATTTTGCAAAATATAAGAGGATTGTGCAGCCGTATTGGTGGGATAAATAGGAACTGTCACGCCACGCAGTTGCATTGTGGCTAAGTCAGCAATGCTCCATTCAGGCATGTTATTTGAGAAGATTGCTATCTTATCTTGGACCTTAAGGCCCTGTGCAAGTAACGCTAATGAAATAGCATCAACCTGCTCACCAAACTGCTTCCAACTGATCCCTTGCCATACTGCACCGACTTTATGTTTCAGTGCGATGCGGTCTCCGCCTTTTGCAATTTGTTCACGAATTCGTTTTACGATATGGAAATCTAAGCTTGCCATCTATATGTCTTACCTTTGGCTTACACCTGTAAGCTTTTTTGAGCGCACAAGTGTACATTTCAGCCACCAAAAGGCAACTGACAAGCATCAAACTTGTGGATATAAATAGTAAAAAACCTTGAATAGCACAGGACTATCCAAGGTCTTTAATTTCCGTAGCAGATGAAAGTTATTTCATTGCAACAACTTCACCGCAGATCATCATTAGCTGGTCGCGAAGCCAGATGTGACCTTTATCTTTCTCACTCGATTCATGCCAGCTTAGGTAGCCATTGATTTTGGCATTTTCGAACGGGAATTCTAGCATTTGCAGTTGGTCTTTGTTCGCTGCGTTTTCAACCATCCAACGTGGAGCCATCGTCACCAATTCAGATTGGCCAACGACATACAATACGTTGCTCAAGCTTGTACCTTCATAATATGCCGCAACATCTAGCTCACGGTATGCTTGCTCAGAGAAGCTACGCTGACCATGAACTTTAGACAGTTTCGCATGACGCTCTGATTTAAGCTGTTCGCCAGTCACAGAACCTTGAATGCGAGGGTGTGATTTTGAAACCACAACAACTAGATCGTCTTGGAAGATTTCAGTGCTAGAGAAGCCCTGCTCATCAAAACGAGAATAGTCGATTACGAAGTCGATCTCTTGGTAGCGCATGCGCTCAGCTAAAAGGCGATCGAATTCAGCATCTAGATGAAGTTTTACGTTTGGCGCCTGATCATGCACACTCGACATGATTTTAGGAGCAAAGCGCATGTCGCACGGACTGCAAATTGCCAATTTAAACAGACGAGTTGACGTCTCAGGAGAAAAGATAGAACTTGGCAGTTCATTGCGAATTAATTGCAGAGCCTGACGGATCGGGCCGAACAATTGACGTGCGCGCTGAGTTGGTTGAATACCACGGCCTTGACGCATGAACAATTCATCATTGAACATCACTTTAAGACGAGCCACAGCATTACTAACTGCTGGCTGAGACATACCAAGGTTGTGGGCAGCACGAGTAATATTTTGCTCTTGCATTACGGCATCAAATACCGTTAACAGGTTTAGATCTACTCCTCGTAATGTGCTCTCCATTCGGTAACTCGATATAGCACTCATAGACTCTTTCTTATCAATCATTAATCAAGCCTCTTGTATTCGTAAATAATAGATATTTATTCAGGATAAAGTTGGGAATAGATAACCAAATATTTTTGTATTTATGGTTTAGATGATTTCTTGGCGATCCCTACTATCCACGAATCAATTAGCGATTAGCAATAAGATTCACAATTAATCAGTATTTTTTACCTAATAATTAAGATTAATCTTACAAATCAATGAAATAATCGACTTATAAAAAAATATAAATTGGATTTTTTGATGCTCAACATACCTTTATTGATATTAGTAATGGATCTTCATTGATAGAAACCTAATATTCATCATTCAAATTAATGACCAGCGTTATGAAAAAGCCTCACTTATGGTACACGGTGTATTTTTGACTATGAGAATGCATGTAGTTGACTAAATATTCGCTGTATATTTCAGCCAATCTACTTGAGACCACAAATCATTTGAGAGTTTTTTGTTACAATCCCAGTTTCCTTCTAACAACCATTCAACAATTGCTTTGGCGACATTCGGATAACGAATGGTCTCTCCGCGGCTATCATCGAGCCATTCTCGGACTTTTGCTGCATCCAAATGCTCCATCCCAACTGCGAGACCAAGCTCTTCCAGTGTGGCGACATTGCTTAATTGTTCAAACTGACCGGCCAGTGGCTTTAGCAATAGTTTTTTACCATGCATCAGCGCTTCTGAAGGCAGTTCAAATCCACCATTTGCCATCACCCCACGACATCGTTTTAAATAATATTGAAAAGACTGCTGGCACAATGGGTGAAACTCAATGTTTTCCACTTTGCAGTGCGTTTTCACATGTGGGTGAAAACAGATGAAGTGTTGGCTTGAAAAACGCCATAACAATTCACTGATATCACTCATCGCTTCAAAGGGGAGATAAACTAAAACGAAGGGTTCTTCCTCAACAAGCTCCACTTCGCTGTGAACAATCGGTGGTAGAATCGGTTGTTCAAAATGATACCAATGCAGGGCGAGATGATAATCAGCTGGAGCGAAGTGGTTTAAAAGCTGTTTATCGAGCCAGCTTGCCCCTCTAAGTGGCACCGGATAACGAAATGCATTTTGGTGGCTAATGCTGATGCAAGGTACAGACTGTAACTTTGCGGCCCAAGCGGATACCGGTTCAAAATCGTTCAATACCAAATCATAGTCAGACAGTTCTAACCGTGCTACATCTTGATAAAAGCGCCAAATATTATTACGCATGGCCGTTTGAAAGTAGTTCACTTTGCCTTTATAAGAACAAAAGGTCAGGCCTTTTCGCATTTGGTAGTCACCAAATGCCTGCATAGAAAAGTATTGGCTTTCTTCTCGACCAGAAAACAGAAAATCAACCTCAACGCTTTGCTCTGCAAGTGCTCTAGCCATTGCTCTTGCTCGCGCCGTGTGACCATTTCCTGTGCCTTGTACACCATAGAGTATTTTCATCGTATTACACTCCTAGGCCTATCAATGCTAAATAGGCACACGTCATCCCCAATACCGCACCTAAAGCAACATCGGTAACAAAATGAACGCCGAGCAAAACGCGCGAGCTTGCAATCAACAGAGCCCAAAAGTAAGCATAGCCAGTGCAAGCAGGATAGAAGTGGCTCAGTAACACGGCCATTAAAAATGCGGCAGCGGTATGACCCGAAGGCAGGCTATATTGATCGGAAGGAGTGATGTAAGTGAACAAATTGAGGGAGAGCTCTTGAGGACGCCGCCGTTTGAAACCATTTTTCAGAGCCCAATAAATAGGGAGTTCCATTGCAAATGCAGTAAGCCCAGCTAAAGCAAATGTCGTCCCGTGTGTTGTATCGTATCCCCAAGCAATAAGAGCAATCACAACATATAAATGCCCGTCTCCCGTATGTGAAATGGCTTTGCTCACTCTTGCCATCGAAGGACTGAATCTGTTTTGCAAACAAAACAATGAGATCGTGACGTCTAACTTGATTATCGAATCTATCGAACGCATAACCGACTCCTTTTCTAGCGGTCTCACGTCCAAACTAAAGTCCTACAGTGACAAGGTAGTGACGGTTTGTTTGTAAAATAATGACATCCATTGAGATAAAAAAAGGCCACCGAAGTGGCCTTTAATGACTTTACGCATCAAGCGCTTCGTGCTTTTTCACTAAACCAAAGTCAGCTAAAATGGCGTAGGCAGCCGGAATCATAAATAACACCAGTAAGGTGGAAGCAAAAATACCAAACACAATGGAGATCACTAGCGGCTGAATCACTTGAGCTTGCAAACTGGTTTCTGTCAAAAGCGGTAGTAAACCTGCAGCTGTCGTCATCGAGGTCAAAAATACCGCACGAAACCGCTCTCGACTGGCTTTCACCACGGAGTCATGAACACTATCCCCTTCATCAACATGGTGCCGTATGTACTGCACTAACAAAATGGAATCATTGACCACAATCCCCGCCAAAGAGACAAATCCCATCATGCTTGGCATACTCAAAGAGTGACCAAGCAATACGTGGCCCCAAACGACACCAATAAAAGCCAGAGGGATCGCCAGCATAACAACAAAGGGTTCGAGATAACTGCGGAACTGATAGCTAAGAATGGCAAATACACCAAACAAACCGAGTAAAAACCCTTTCCCCATCGATGCCCCTGTTTCTGCAGCATCTTTTGCTTCACCTTCAAAATCAAATCGCAAACCCGGGTATTTCTTCATTAGCTCGGGCGCTTCCTGTTTTTGAAACTGGGCGATCACCGCTGAGGAACTCACCTTAGTGTTGTCGGTATCGCCAAATACACTGATGGTCCGCAGACCATTTATCCGTTGAATTCGAACATAGTTTCGCTGGAATTCTAATGTAGCTAAGGTGGCTAATGGGATTTGTGTTCCGTCAGGTAAAATAACTGGGAAATTCGCGAGCTGTTGCAAATCACCGGCCTGCGTTTTATCCAATCGTACTTCGATAGAGATGTTCTCCACCCCAATTTGGATTTCATCCGCCGTTTGCCCGAAATAAGCAGCTCGTAACTGGTTCGCGATAAGTTGCCCATTAATGCCGTAAGTTTCTGCACCAGGGCGAAGCTTGACCAAAATTTCTTCTTTGCCCATGCGCATGTCATCTAAAACGCCGTGCACACCATCGAACTCGTTGAGGTAATTTTGAATATCAATTGAAGCCGCTTTCAACTGACTGAGATCGTCATGTGAGGCGCGTATTTCTATAGAACGCCCCCCTGGCCCCATTGTTGGTTGTTTAAAGACTAAAGAGATAGGTTGAGCCAGCTCTCCCACATCATTTCGCCATGCCTCAATAAAATCATCAATGACTGTATTTCGCTGCTCAGCACCGAGTAAATCTAAGCGAACCGTGGCGATATGAGGACCTGATTCGTTGGCATCCGCATTAGCATTAAACTGTGTGGTAATGTGCTCGACCAACGTGTGCCCCTGTTCAATATTGTCACTCCATTGTTGATTGAGTTTTTTCGCTGAAGCGACCACTTTATCAACCACTAACTCAGTTTGAGCAAGCGATGAGCCGGGCGGTAAAATGATCCGCGCTTCTGCAATATCACCATCCAAATCTGGAAATGGTTGGAATTTAAGTAGACCACCAGCAATCGCCGCGACCGAAATCAATAACGCAGCAAACACTGCCCCTAAAAAGGCGTAGCGATAGCTCACCACTTTTTCGACTAACGACACCAATGTGGTATTGCGAAAGTTTTCAAAACGCGCCAACAAAATCCGCTTAAACTTCAGATCATCACGCTCACGTTTTTGCTGGTGCAATGAGTGCGCAAGGTGATTAGGTAAAATCAAAAATGCTTCAACGAGGCTCAAAGTCAGCACCAGAATCAGTACCTGTGGCACGGCTTTGAGTACAGCCCCCATTTCACCTTGTAAGAAAAGTAGACTGCCAAAAATACAAATAGTGGTCAGGAAAGAAGAAAATACCCCCGGTAACACCTTCTTCACCCCATTGATCACGGCTTCATCTACTTTTTGGCCGCGTTCAAGGTGAGCCGCTATCGATTCTGCAATCACAATCGCATCATCCATCATGATGCCAATAGCCATCAATAATCCGACCAGAGACATAATGTTGATAGACAAGCCCAATTGGGCCATCAAGAACAAACCACCTAAAAATGCAACAGGTAGGCCAGCCGCCACCCAAAATGAATAACGAAAACTAAAGAAAAGCCACATTGTTGCAAACACCAACACGATCCCTTGCCAGCCATTACGAACCATCATTGTTAGGCGATCCCATAATACCGACGAAAGATCATTGGTCATTTCCAATGTCACACCATCGGGGGCGATTTGCTGCTGATCTGCAACAAACTGGCTGACTCGCTCTTTAATTCTTAATGCATCGTCCTCTTTATTCTTGCTGATCTTCAATAATGCAGATGGCTTGCCATCAAATAACACTTTCTGTTCATCCAGTTCGAAACGATCAGTAATTGTAGCAATATCACGAAGCCGGATTAAGGCCCCGTTTGGTGAAGAACCTACCACCATATTAGCCAGTGTATCTGGTGCAATTTTTCGCTCATCAAAACGGATAAGAAAGTTCTTGTCAGGCGTTTCAATATTACCGCTTGGCAGCTTAATATTTTGTTGCCCGATCTGTACTGCAATGTCATTTACACTTAAGCCAAGTTGGCGCATAGCGGTGTTATCTAATTCGACCAAGTATTGGTGATCAGAAAAACCACTGACATCCACTAATGACACGTCATAATCAAGCTTGAGGGTTCGTTTAAGTTGCTCGGCGTAAGCCTTTAACTCCGGCCAAGTTGTATCGGCAGTGATTGCGACATCGACGACGGGTTCATTCCAATCAAGCTCTTGCACCACGGGTGATTCGATCTCTTTTGGGAAATCATTAATCGCGTTGATCTGGGTTTGAACATCAACTAGCATCCGGCCAATATCTGCTTTTTCGTTGAGCTTTAAGATCAAACGAGCAGAACCCTCTATCGCTTCACAGCGGGTTTCAACGATGTTTGCCAGCCCATCGACAGCATCTTCCATCCGCACACACAGGCTCTCTTCCACTTCTTGCGGCGCAGCGCCAGGATAAACAATGCCAGCCATAATGTAAGGCGGATCGTACTCAGGAAAAGTTTCTCGCTTAATGGTCGATAACGAGCTGAATCCGAGGATCAACAACGCCAGCATTAACAGATTGGCTGCGGTAGGATGACGTGTAAAAAATCGGATCATAATTTACGCTCCTCAAACTGAGGGGTGCTATCTCGTAATTTCATACCCTCAATTGCCGGTAGTAAATCGTTTACAATCAGTCTTTCTCCTTGCTCTAGATCCCCTTCAATCACAACTTGATGATCCCGGCGATACAGCACCGTAACCGACACGATTTTTAGTTGCTGATTGTCATCCATCAAATAAATACGGTCACCATGTAAAGCACGTTCAGGGATCACCCAACTTGGATTTTGTTGACCTTCAATCTCTGCTTTGACGAACATGCCATTGACCAATGGCGGGACGGTATCTGGATTCAGATCCCGATAATCTTGCTCGATCTCTAAGATCACTCCGGCAGTTGCCCGATTAGGATCCACCGTTTCACTGATCCGAGCGACCTTCGCTGGCCAGTTTGCTTTTAAGTTTCCACTGCTCAATTCTATTTGAGCCCGAATAAATGTCATATCCGGCTGAGGGATCCCCGCCTCATCACGCTGAAACTCCCCTAAACTGGAAGCCAACGTCTGCATATCATGAATTGAGAGTTGCGCTTCCACTTCCATTGTCTTCATTCCATGTGCTACAACCATGGTTTGCTGTTGATTAACGACCTGATCCAATTCGGTATCAATTTCAGAGATACGCAGATCCATAGGTAAAACAATACTGGTCTTTGCTAACAAGCGCTGGGCTTCTTGCACCTTGGAGGCATTCACTTTTATCTTTGCTTCAGCCACCCGCTTTTCGTCCGGTATTAATGCCAATTGATTCTCTATGTCTTGCACTAGCTTTTGTTGAGATAAGGTACTTTGCTGCTGTTGATCGACTTCAGATTGGGAGGCAAGGCCGCGTTTACGTAAGTTCTGTTTGCGCTCGAGCTCTTTCTTAGCAATTTTCTGGCGATTTTTCTCAATACCCAATGTTTGTCGCAGGTTGCGCTCTTCTTGTTGTAGCTTCGCCAATGACGTCTCACTCGATTTTAAATCCGCTTGTGTCTGTGCCAGCTTGAGTTCGTAATCAAGCGGGTCAATACGAAGAACTTCCGTTCCCTTACTCAATACTTGCCCTTTTTCTAACCTTGGGTGGCGATAAACCACCTTACCTGATACTTCAGCAATGGCTTTCCATTCCACTTTGGGCTTTATTTTTCCAAATCCAATCGCCAACGGCGCCATGGCTTTGAGTTCAAGTGGTATCGTTTCAACCAATCGAGCACGTTCACTAGCTGGCTTGGTCGGAATATCCGGGCGAAGGTTAATGGCTAAGATCAAAACCAAAACCCCAATAGCTAAAACAGGAAAAAAAAGTAGCTTGCGGTTAACCTTCATCACTCACTCCTTGTACTGGCATAGGAAACATAAATCCACTCGTCATCAATTTAATGTTGTGTTCAAACAAGCGGTTGAGGAATTCTTCATTGAGTTCAATTCCGTGAATCGCAAGCAATGCTGGCGGAGCCATAAAAGGAAACACCATCAAGCTAATGTATGAAATCCGACAAAGTTTTGGGTCCATATCTGGCTTTAAAACACCACTATCCACCAGCTTATCGAAGATGATGTCTTGCATTGGCTTGCTAATATCCATAAAAACCTTCTCCATCAGCTTACGCTGCGTGTCGGAAGGTGGCATGTGCATCACCTGAGCAATCAGCCGAGGAAATTGAGGCACCTTGACCATTTCTCGGTAGTAAGTTCGCATTAAATCAATAAAATTCTGATGCGAGCTCTCTTGAACCAATGCTTGCATGGTGATCTGCATCGGCGACAGCGTCTCCCTCAACATGGTTTCAAACAGCCCTTCTTTGTTACCAAAGTAGTAGCGGATCAAGGCACTGTTTACGCCTGCTTTTTGTGCGACAAGCCGGGTAGAGACTTTGTCATACGCCATTACGGTAAACAGCTCTCGTGCATAAAAAATCAACTTACCTCGAGCATCCGTTTTTTCACTTGGCCTGCCCGCTTTACGCCCAGAGTCAACCATGCCTTCTCCTTCAAAAATTCATCAGATGATTAATTATAGATTGTTGTTTTTATATACGATATGACATTAATTCATCACTAATTCATCAATTGATGAATTAACCTCAACCAACCAGAACTCATCCGATATGAATAAAAAAACAACTTTAGGGTTGACGTGCTTACGTGAGTACGGTACTAATCTATTAACTTAATTTTGTGGTTTATGTAACGCTCTTAGGAAGTAGTTAACAATGACAACTCATTTTTCTATCCTGCTTAGCCTCCTCCTTATCGTGACCAGTTCGCGCGGGTAGGTTGTGGAAGAAAAAAGAACCACACAGAATGACAAGAACCCGCACTCAGATGCGGGTTTTTTTATATCTGAATACTAAGAATGTACCGGAAGTAAACGATTAACTTGTGCAAGAATGCACAACATGGAAACAAAGGAAGCAAACATGAACGATCAAGTCATTATATTCGACACCACATTGCGTGATGGCGAACAGGCGTTGTCAGCAAGCTTGACGGTTAAGGAAAAACTGCAAATTGCCTATGCGCTTGAAAGGCTGGGCGTTGATGTTATCGAGGCGGGTTTCCCTGTCTCTTCTCCGGGTGATTTCGAATCCGTACAAACCATCGCAAAACACATTAAAAACAGCCGCGTTTGTGCCCTTTCTCGTGCTGTGGCAAAAGACATTGATGCTGCAGCAGAAGCATTAAAAGTAGCCGATGCCTTCCGAATCCATACCTTCATTTCTACTTCTACCGTTCATGTGCAAGACAAGCTGCGTCGTAGCTATGATGATGTCGTTGAAATGGGTGTAAAAGCTGTTAAACACGCACTTAACTACACTGACGATGTTGAATTTTCTTGTGAAGATGCTGGTCGCACACCAATTGATAATCTATGTCGTATGGTTGAATCAGCAATCAATGCTGGCGCAAGTACCATCAACATTCCAGATACGGTTGGTTATACCGTACCAAGCGAATTCGGCGGCATTATTGAGACCCTATTTAACCGTGTACCAAATATCGACAAAGCGATCATCTCGGTTCACTGTCACGATGATTTAGGTATGTCTGTAGCCAACTCTATCGCTGCAGTTCAAGCCGGTGCGCGACAAGTTGAAGGGACCATCAACGGTATCGGTGAGCGTGCGGGTAACTGTTCTTTAGAAGAGATCGCAATGATCTTGAAAACACGCCAAGAATTCATGGGTGTTCATACGGGCCTAAAACACGATGAAATCCATCGCACCAGTAAGTTGGTCAGCCAACTGTGTAACATGCCGATCCAGAGCAACAAGGCGATCGTTGGTGCAAACGCATTCAGCCATTCTTCAGGCATCCACCAAGATGGCATGCTAAAGAATAAAAACACTTACGAGATCATGACGCCAGAGTCGATTGGTCTTAAGAACCAAGCGCTAAACCTAACCAGCCGCAGTGGCCGCGCAGCAGTGAAGAGCCACATGGATTCTATGGGCTACAAAGAAGAAGAGTACAACTTAGATGCATTGTACGAGGATTTCTTGAAACTGGCGGATCGAAAAGGCCAAGTATTTGATTACGATCTAGAAGCATTGATGCACTTTTCTAACTTGCGCGAAGAAGATGATTTCTACAAGTTGAACTACTTAAGTGTGCAATCTGGTAGTGTCATGGCAACAACCAGCATTAAGCTACAGTGTGGCGATGAAGAAAAATGCGAAGCGGCCGTCGGTAACGGTCCGGTTGATGCCCTTTACCAGTGTATCTATCGCGTAACTGGTTATGATATTGTTTTAGACAAGTTTGATTTAACCGCTAAAGGTGAAGGTGAGGATGGATTAGGGCAAGCTGATATCATTGCCAATTACAAAGGGCGCAAATATCATGGTACTGGCGTTTCGACCGACATCGTTGAAGCATCGGGCCAAGCTCTATTGCACGTCATCAACAGCATTCATCGTGCCGATAAAATTGCAGAAATAAAGCAGAAGCAAATCGCAACCGTATAAGACAGACGCCAGGGACGAGAGTCGTCCCTGGCGTTCTAAGTAATTAGAAAATAAAGGATTAACATGACAGATAAATCATACAAGATTGCCGTTCTACCAGGTGACGGCATTGGCCCAGAAGTAATGTCACAAGCTCATAAGGTACTGGATGCCATAGAAAAAAAACACGGTATTGCATTTGAACGAGAAGAGCATGATGTTGGTGGTATCGCAATTGATAACCACGGTTGTCCACTTCCAGAGAGTACGGTGAAAGCTTGTGAAGAGTCTGATGCTGTCCTATTCGGTTCGGTTGGTGGTCCTAAATGGGAACATTTGCCACCAAATGACCAACCTGAACGTGGTGCCCTACTGCCACTACGCAAGCACTTCCAACTGTTCTGTAATCTACGCCCAGCACAAATTCACTCAGGTCTTGAAGCTTTCTCACCACTACGCGCAGACATCTCAGGTCGCGGCTTTGACATCGTGGTTGTCCGTGAACTAACAGGCGGTATCTACTTCGGCCAACCAAAAGGTCGTGAAGGTGAAGGTCCAACAGAGAAAGCGTTCGACACTGAGGTGTACCACCGCTACGAGATTGAACGTATTGCAAAAATTGCCTTTGAGTCTGCTCGTCTACGTCGCAAGAAAGTGTGCTCAATCGACAAAGCGAACGTTCTACAAAGCTCTATCCTATGGCGTGAAGTAGTCGAAGAAATCGCAAAAGACTACCCAGATGTCGAGCTATCACACATGTACATTGATAACGCAACCATGCAGCTTATCAAAGACCCTGCACAGTTCGACGTAATGCTATGTTCAAACATCTTCGGCGACATCATTTCTGATGAGTGCGCGATGATCACGGGCTCTATGGGTATGCTGCCTTCAGCGAGCCTAAACGAAAGCAAATTCGGCTTGTACGAGCCAGCAGGCGGCAGTGCACCAGATATCGCAGGTAAGAACATCGCTAACCCAGTGGCGCAAATCCTATCTGCGGCACTGATGCTGCGTTACAGCCTAGGTGAAGAAACGGCGGCACAAGACATCGAAACGGCCGTTTCAAAAGCACTATCAGCGGGTGAGCTAACGGGTGACCTTGCCGGTGACAACCCAGCACTGTCGACGTCTGAGATGGGCGATAAGATCGCTGAGTACATCTTAAACTCTTAATACAAAACAGATTCATAATAAATACTAAATCCTCGGTCAACCAATGGCTTTCCTCTAAGTCATTGGTGCAATAGCAAGGCAGCAAGGCCATTTATATTAAGGCGTTTAGTTCGCTAAATAACTGGATAAATGGGTGTCGCTAACGCAGTTATTGCGGCAAAGGCGACGAGGAAAGGAAGCAAACAATGGGCAAAACACTATACGAAAAAGTCTACGACGCACACGTTGCCGTCGCAGCAGAAGGGGAAAACCCAATCTTGTACATCGACCGTCACTTGGTACATGAAGTGACGTCTCCGCAGGCTTTCGACGGTTTGCGTGAAAAAGGTCGTAAAGTGCGTCAGGTCAGCAAAACTTTTGCCACCATGGACCACAACGTTTCTACAACAACCAAAGACATCAACGCATCCGGTGAGATGGCACGTATCCAGATGGAAACGCTATCGAAAAACTGTGAAGAGTTTGGTGTTACGCTTTACGACATCAACCACAAATACCAAGGTATTGTCCACGTTATGGGCCCAGAGCTTGGTATTACCCTACCGGGTATGACGATTGTTTGTGGTGACTCGCACACGGCTACACACGGTGCATTCGGCTCTCTCGCTTTTGGTATTGGTACATCTGAAGTTGAGCACGTATTAGCAACTCAAACGCTAAAACAAGCGCGCGCTAAAACGATGAAGATCGAAGTGAAAGGCAAAGTAGCGCCGGGCATCACCGCTAAAGACATCGTGCTAGCCATCATCGGTGAAACCACAGCTGCTGGTGGTACAGGCTACGTGGTTGAATTCTGCGGGGAAGCGATCACCGACCTTTCGATGGAAGGCCGCATGACCGTATGTAACATGGCGATTGAGCTCGGTGCAAAAGCCGGTTTGATTGCGCCAGATGAAACCACATTCGAATACATCAAAGGTCGTAAATTCTCACCTCAAGATGCGGACTTTGATGCAGCAGTAGAATACTGGAAGACGTTAAAAACGGACGATGACGCTCAGTTTGATGCGGTCGTTACCCTAAACGCAGCAGACATAAAACCACAAGTCACTTGGGGTACTAACCCAGGCCAAGTGATCGCGGTAGACCAACCGATCCCAGCACCAGAAAGCTTTGCCGATCCAGTAGAAAAAGCCTCTGCAGAAAAAGCGTTGGCTTACATGGGTCTAGAAGCAGGCAAGTCATTGTCTGATTACAACGTCGATAAAGTCTTCGTTGGTTCTTGTACTAACTCACGTATCGAAGACATGCGCGCAGCCGCTAAAGTAGCAAAAGGTCGCAAAGTCGCGTCTCACGTTCAGGCGCTAATCGTTCCTGGCTCTGAGCAAGTAAAAGCGCAGGCGGAAGCGGAAGGCTTGGACGTTATCTTTAAAGAAGCGGGCTTTGAGTGGCGCCTACCAGGTTGTTCAATGTGTCTAGCAATGAACAACGACCGCTTGGGTCCACATGAACGTTGTGCGTCTACTTCAAACCGTAACTTTGAAGGCCGCCAAGGTCGTGATGGCCGTACCCACCTAGTGAGCCCTGCGATGGCAGCAGCGGCAGCAATTGCTGGTCACTTTGTAGATATTCGTGAACTAGACTAAGGAGCAAACAAATGTCAGGCTTTAAACAACACACAGGCTTAGTTGTTCCTCTAGATGCAGCGAACGTTGATACTGATGCCATCATTCCAAAACAGTTCCTACAAAAGGTCTCCCGCCTAGGCTTTGGTAAACACCTGTTCCACGATTGGCGTTTCCTTGATGATGCTGGCGAACAACCGAACCCAGAGTTCGTGATGAACGCTCCTCGCTACAAAGGCGCTTCTATCTTGCTAGCGCGTGAAAACTTCGGTTGTGGTTCTTCTCGTGAGCACGCACCGTGGGCACTAGCGGATTACGGCATCAAAGCAATGATCGCACCAAGCTTTGCCGATATTTTTTACGGTAACTCGATCAACAACCAAATGGTGCCAGTTCGTTTGACTGAGCAAGAAGTGGATGAAATCTTCCAGTTTGTTGAGGCGAATGAGGGCGCAGAAATCGAGGTCGACCTAGAAGCCAATGTCGTTCGTGCTAACAGCAAAGAGTACAGCTTTGAAATCGACTCATTCCGTCGTCACTGCCTACTAAACGGTTTGGACAATATCGGTCTTACCCTTCAACACGAAGACAAGATTGCCGAATACGAGGCGAATATCCCAAGCTTCTTGAGCTAATTCAAATCGTAATTGAAATAAATACAAGGTTGGCATTGGCCAACCTTTTTTCTTTATATTCATTGTGTCAGGAAAGAAATCCCATCGTAGACAGGTCTACACTTATCAACAAGGTTTAACCCAAAGGTATCTCTATGAAGCGTCTGTTATTGCTATTGTGTGCTCTGGTTTCTTTCTCAACATTTGCCGCTCCTAAATCGGATTTATGGCCGTATTGGAAACAATCGAATCAGGCTAACCAAAGCCAAATTTCTCATCAAGAATGGCAACAACTGCTAGACAATTACTTGGTTGTACAAGGTGAAAATACTTTGTTTCGCTACAGTAAAGTCACAACTTCCGACAAGGCGAAGCTAAAGCAGTACATCCAACGATTGGCAAAACTTGACCCTCTACAATACAACCAAGCAGAGCAATACGCCTATTGGGTGAACCTTTACAACGCCATCACAGTTGATCTAATTTTGGATAACTATCCCGTCAAATCGATAACCAAACTGGGTGGCTTGTTTAGCTTTGGACCTTGGGGAGATGATGTGGTCGCGGTCAACGGGAAGGACCTGACTTTAAACGATATTGAGCATCGAATTTTGCGCCCAATATGGGATGATCCAAGAACGCATTACGCGGTGAACTGTGCCAGCTTAGGTTGCCCAAATTTACAGACTCAAGCATTCACTGCCGACAACACTCAAGCCTTACTCGAAAGTGCTGCAAAAATATTTATCAACAGCAATAAAGGCGTATCCATCCAAGGAAACATGGCACAGCTTTCTTCCATTTATGATTGGTTTGCCGAAGATTTTGGTAGTAAACAGAAGCTAATCGAACACCTAAGCCAATATCGTCCAGAATTAAACAAGTTAACTGGTAATTTTAACTATGAATATGACTGGTCTCTTAATGAAGTAAAATAAGCCAACTAGATATGAACAATAATATTAGCTTTGCAAAAGAGTAAATATGTTGAAATAGCAAAACCTAACCTTTCAACGTAAAAACACCTGTACTTCAATAAAACTGCCCTATGAAAGAAAAATTGTTGTGCTCAACAAAAAATGGTTGTTTCTTACTAGGAGGCAAAGCGACGGAGGATACCCAATTCAGACCTTTATTCAATTAGACTCGCACAAGCCGACTTATTATGTGAGGTTCAAAGTGGATACAAACAAAAAGACCTCAGCATTTCTGCTGAGGTCTGGAATAAGAACCTGGCGATGACCTACTCTCACATGGGGAAGCCCCACACTACCATCGGCGCTAATTCGTTTCACTTCTGAGTTCGGAATGGAAGTCAGGTGGGTCCAAATCGCTATGGTCGCCAAGTAAAATTCTTTACGTTGTGCTTTGTGCTCTATGCTAAAACACAAAACAAACCGTAATGGTGCTGATACCCAGACTCGAACTGGGGACCTCATCCTTACCAAGGATGCGCTCTACCACCTGAGCTATATCAGCATCAAGATGTCCCTTCAGGACTAAAAAAGCCCGTTTTTTCAAACGGGCTCTTTTAACTATTGTTTTCACCTTTTTGAAAGGTAAAAACTAAAATTAAAGCCTGGCGATGTCCTACTCTCACATGGGGAAGCCCCACACTACCATCGGCGCTAATTCGTTTCACTTCTGAG